>CAMTOM010000099.1 GCA_947074125.1 uncultured Desulfovibrionaceae bacterium | reverse complement strand
GGATTTACTCTGTCGCTATCTAATGTTACAGTGGCAGAGAAAATATGTTATATCATCGAGGAAGTGTATGAAAACGAAAAGCCTGTTAATCGCTTTTGCCTGTATGTGCCTGTTGTCTTTTGCCTCTTCGGGACAAGTCAGGGCAGCGGCAATGGCTGATGAGGATTTCATCGAACTGTGCAAAGATGGCAGTCCGCAGGAAATTGCTCAGGCTTTGCGTGATGGAGCCAATGCCAATGCTCAGAGTGAGGACGGTGAAACGCCCTTGATGTGGGCGGCGACTGCGGGGAATGTTGAAGCTGTGCGTGCCCTGCTGAAGAAAGGTGCGAAAGTGCAGATTCGCAGTGCAGATGGCTGGACAGTGCTCATGTGGGCAGCTCTGGGGGGAAGTGCTGAGGTGACTCGCGTGCTGCTGGAAAGTGGCGCGGAAATCAATGTTCGTAATGAAGAACAGGCGACGGCCTTAAGTATTGCGGCGAATGAAGGGCATATTGGTGTTGTCAGACTGCTTTTGTCGAAGAAGGCCAAGGTAGATACTGCGACAAACAGTGAAAGCAGAACGCCGCTCATGCTTGCGGCAGAGCAGGGACATCTGGATACTGTCCGTTTGCTTTTGCAAAAATCTGCTCCCGTAAATGCGACGAATTTTTATAATGAAACAGCATTGCATTTGGCTGCCTATGAAGGGCATATCGATACCGCACGTCTTTTGCTTGACAAAGGGGCTGCGGTCAACGCCAAAACAACAGAAGAAGAAACGCCCTTGTTGCGTGCTGTAGGCTACAGGCGTGGACAGGCTGACATGGTTCGTCTGCTTTTGGCAAAAGGTGCAGAAATCAATGCCAGGAGTGACCGTGGTGAGACCGCTCTCATGCGGGCTTCTGGGGAAGGCAGAACAGATGTTATGCGTGTGCTGCTGGATAGAAAAGTAGATATCAATGCCCAGGATAGGGATGGTTCGTCTTCTTTGATGTTTGCTGCGGCTGCTGGAAGAACGGAAGCCATCAAGCTTCTGCTCAGCAAAGGAGCAGAGATCAATGCCACAAGCCGTGATGGACGTACCGCACTGATGCGGGCAGCTTTTGCCGGACGGACAGAAGCCACAAAAGTTTTGCTGGACGCTGGCGCTACCGTGAATGCTCAAAGTGAGCTGGGCGAAACACCTCTCATCTGGGCTGTGCTTGGCGGGCAGATAGATATGGCTCGTTTTCTTTTGGGGCGCAAAGCGAATATCAATGCCGCCAGCAATGAAGGCGATATGGCACTGCACATCGCTGCTGCAGGAACAAGTACAGATATGCTACGCATGCTTTTGGAAAAAGGTGCTCCAGCAGATGCACGTAACAGTGCTGGCTTTACACCTTTGATGCTGGCTGCGCAGGATGGTAAAAGCGATGCGGTCTCTTTGCTTTTGGAAAATGGTGCGGGTCTTGAGTCTAGAAGCAATACAGGCATGACTCCCTTGATGCTGGCGGCCATGAAAAGTCGTACTGATACCGAACGCATGCTTTTGGAAAAAAATGCCGCTGTGAATGCTCAGAATGATCGTGGCGAATCGCCGCTTATGCTCGCCGCCACACAGGGAAATTCTGATATGGTCAAGCTTTTGTTGGATAAAGGGGCAGATGTAAAGCTTCTGACAAAGAATGGCCAGAATGTTCTCGATTTGCTGCAAGATAAGCCAGAGCAGATAGAGAAACTGCAAACTGTTGGCATGTATGATGTATTTCAGACTGTTCTGGGGGAACATCCTGATGGTAGCAAGCGCTGGATTACTGTGAATAAAGCAGAAGAAGGTACAGAGGCAGCGACGCCAGCCGCAAAAGATTCTGTTGAAAAAAATGTGCCAGGAAAACCTGTTTCACCTCAAAAAACAGAAGTACCTGCAACGCCAGTAAAAGATGTGCCTGCCAAACCTGCACCAGTCAAGCCTGTGCCTGCCAAGCCTGCTCCTGTGAAGCAGTAGTGTATGCTGAATGAGGGAGTAGCCATTTCATAAGGGGAAAGGTATGAAACTATGGCGTGTTTCCTGTATACTTCTGGCATCCTTTTTAGTAGTGGCTTGCACAGCACCTGCTACTTCATTGGATGACGAAGCCTTTATCGCCCTGTGTAAACAGGGCAATCTGCGCGAGATCACAAACGCTCTGCAGGCTGGTGCAAATCCTGCCGCTGTGGATTCGAAAGGGAAATCCCTTTTACTATATGCTATTGAAGCAAAAAATCACGACCTTGTCTCTTTGCTGCTCCAAAATGGTGCTCCGGTAGATACAAAAGGAACAGAAGGTGAAACACCTCTGTTCTGGGCCATTTTTGCTGGAGATAGCAACATCACTTCTGCACTGCTTGAGAAGGGAGCAAATCCTAATTTTCGAGCTTCTGGCAACTTTACTCCCTTACTTCTCGCCGCACTGCATGATCAGGCTAATGCAGCAATAACCCGCTTGTTGATCAAACATGGAGCGGATGTTAATGCGTATAATGAGATGGGGCACACAGCTCTGATGCTGGCTCTTGGAGAAGGGCATCGTGATGCTGCAAAAGCTCTTTTGGAGGGTGGCGCAGATCCCAATATTCGCGCCAACGAAGGCGAAACAGCACTGATAAAAGCCGCTGAGCAAAATGATGCGGCAAATATTCGTCTTCTTTTGCAAAAAGGTGCCGAGGCTGATGCGACCATTGCTGGAGGCTATAATGCGCTTATGAGTGCGGTTATGAATGGGCAGCAGGAAGCGTTCAAGGTATTGCTGGAGCATGGCGTGAATATCACGTTGCGCAATGATGAGGGGTGTACCGTATTGATGCTAGCATCTTTTTCTGCGCAGCCAGCAATGGTGCGTATGCTGCTTGATCGCGGGGCTGATGTGAATGCCCGCGCTGTGAATGGAGAAACAAGTCTTACCTGGGCAGCAATGAAGGGAGAGCGCAGTATCGTGCAGATGTTACTGGATAAGGGAGCGGACATCAATGTCACGACAAATGAGGGGGAAACACCTCTCATGTGGGCGGCTTTTGCCGGACAGGCGGCGATGGTCAGTTTTCTGATCGAAAAAGGCGCTAATAGCAAAGCGAAAGACAGAAAAGGTAAAAGTCTGCGAGAGCGTCTCGCTGCATTTCCTGATGCTGTTAACGTGCTGAAAGCAGAGGGTGTGTATAACAGGCTTTAAGTCTGTTTTTAAAAAGAGCAGAACTGTTCGTCCGCCGCTAGGTGGCGGGAGGATCGTTTGTGATGTCGAGCAGGGTAAGAATCTCGTGTACGCATGCTGCGGGAGAGCGTTTTTCTGCTTGAATGCAGTGAGTTGCGTATTTTTGATACAGGTTGCGCCGTTCCTCATAAAGATCTTCAATGGTCTGCCCTGGCGCAATGGCCAGCCCGCGTTCTGGATTAAGGGCGATGCGCTTTATAATGAGGGACAGTGGAACATCCAGATAGATGACAGCCCCAAGGTGTTGCAAATGCCGCATGGCGGCTTCCCGATAAACAACACTGCCTCCTGTAGCGATAACCGTTCGGCGAACGCGCAGCGTTTGAACAATAGTGCTTTCAATGTCAAGAAATTCTTCTTTGCCCATCGCATCGGTAATGCTTTGAAGACGAGCGGCATAGCTGGCCTCGATGAGGTGATCTGTGTCCACAAATGCCCATTCAAGCTGGTGCGCCAGAGCCTGACCGACGGTGGACTTGCCTGCTCCAGGCATTCCGATGATGGTAAGGCAGGGGCTTTGGTGTGTAGGGGGAGGGAGCAGATGCATGGAATCCTCACGGTGTTGCTATTTTTTTGTAAAATAAAAAATAGTGCGCTATTGTTTGTTTGCGGAGTGTGCCTCAGGGGAATGCTCCCGTCAATATTCTGCTTTGCATCTCTGGACGAATATCAGGCGCGTAATGGTGAATGATGCTTGACGGATGGAGATTGGCAGTGTAATTACTTCCGTTCATATTTCCAAGGAGAATTTTCATGAAAAGAACATATCAGCCCAGTAAAATCAGAAGAGCCCGTACACACGGTTTTCGTGCACGTATGGCAACTGTGGGTGGCCGTGCTATTTTGCGTCGCCGTAGAGCGAAAGGGCGTAAACGTCTGAGCGCCTGATAATCGGAGAGTGGGCACCGTTTATTTTTGTGGGGGCCCACTTCTGCTTATATCTCTTTTTTGGACGTGCTTGTGGAGCCATCATGTGCTTTTCCGCGTGAACATAGGATAACTCGGCGACCTGATTTTCAGATATGCTATGCTGAAGGGCGACGTTATTATTCCCCGCGTTTCATTTTGTTTGCAAGGTTCTCTGCTGAGAGAACCGGAAAATGGCGCGTGGGTTTTGCCGTAAGTAAAAAGGTCGGCAATGCTGTGTGCCGGAACAGAACAAAGCGCCTGTTGCGTGAGTTTTTTCGTCTGTATGCCCAGAAGATGCCTGATGGCATAGATATGGTAGCTGTGCCGAAAAAAGGTCTTGATGTTTCTGCAATTGATCTAGCGAGCATCTCACAAGAATTTTTGCCCTTGCTTGGGCGTTGTGTCCGCGATGCCAGTCGGGTTTCAATATGAACCTGTTTTTGCGAAGATTATATCTTTTTCCCTTGCGGGTGTATCAGTACTGTATTTCTCCCCTGCTTCCTCCTTCCTGTCGTTTTTATCCTACGTGCTCCGCTTATGCTGTTGAGGCTGTAATGGTGCATGGTATTGTGCGAGGAAGTTGGCTGACGCTGCGACGTCTTGTTCGCTGCCATCCTTGGGGGGGGAGTGGTTATGACCCTGTTCCACCTCCAGATGACCGTAAATGCTCAGGAGTAGTAAAATAATATGCAGGACAGCAAAAATCTGATCATTGCCATTGTTCTTTGCATTGGTCTTATGCTTGGCTGGGGGACTTTTGCCGAATATATGGGTTGGGTTAAGCGTCCTGATCCTGCGGTTGTTGCCGAGCAGCAAAAAGCAGCATCTGATGCTGCCGAAGAAAGCCGTAAGGTGCAGCAGCAAGCCGCTGACGAAGCCGCTCAGGCAAGAAAACTTCCCATATTTACGCCATCTGCCGGACGTGACGTGCTTGTTGAAACGCCTCTGTACGCAGCAACACTGTATTCTGGTGGCGCCTCCTTACGCTCTTTTGTTTTGAAAGAGTACCGTACCAGCATTGAAAAAAATGCTCCTTTTGTAAATTTGGTGGATGAGGCCACAGCAGCGGTGGCTCCTTTGGGGCTTCTCGTGAATGGGCAGCCCTCTTGGAGCACAGGGCGTTGGGCTTTTGATGGCAATGACGCGACGCTGGCTGCTGGTGAGTCCAGCACGCTGGCTTTTCAGGGTGAGGTTGATGGCATCAGTGTGCGGCGTGAGCTGACATTTCGTGCCGACACCTATCTGATAGAAGAAAAAATATCTTTGCGCCCCCTGGGGGATCAGGCGCGCACAGTGCGTCTGGGATATACCGTCGGGACCGATTCTGCCGGTTTGTCTTCAGGACAGTATGATTCTATGCGTATTGCCTGGAGTATCAATAACAAGCTGGACGAAGAGGCCAGTGAAAAAACACTGACATCGGCAGGTTTGCTGGAAACAGGCAATATCCAGTGGGCTTCTGCCATGAGCACCTATTTTATTGCGGCAGTAATGCCTCAAGAATTCCAGAATATGACCCTTAAAGGGCGTCTGGAGCGTGGTGTGTATCGTGCCGCCTTGGAGAATCCTGAATTGTTACTGACGCCTGGTCAGGACAGGGTTGTACAGCTTTCCTACTGGATAGGCCCCAAAGTCAGAAGCATGCTGGAGCAGGCTCCCAATGATTTGGTGAACTGTATTGACCTTGGCATGTTCAGTCTGATTGCCAAGGGACTGCTTTGGCTGCTGGCTTTTTTCCAGAGTTATGTTCATAACTGGGGTATTTCCATCATTCTGTTGACTGTTGCAATTAAGCTGGCATTCTGGCCTCTGACAGCCAAAAGCTATGCTTCCATGGAAAAAATGAAGAAACTTCAGCCCCTGATGACAAGTCTGCGCGAGAAGTACAAAGATGATACAGAACGTCTGAAAAAAGAGATCATGTGACTCTACAAGACGTATGGATTGAACCCAGCAACCGGTTGTGTGCCGATTTTGGTGCAGGTTCC
>CAMTOM010000098.1 GCA_947074125.1 uncultured Desulfovibrionaceae bacterium | reverse complement strand
TTCTGCTCCGCATTTGCAGCAGGCTTCTCCAGCTCTGCTACTTCATCCTCTTCAGGTGCCACAGGCGTTTCGGGCGCACTTTCCAGCACAGGAGCCAGGAAATTAACCGCCGAACGCAAATCCGCCACACGCGAAGACGTTAAGGCCAGTTTATGCTCCAGCTCATCATCAGAAGCCGCACGCAGGCTCTCCAGTGACTGGAATCCCGCATTCAACAAGGTCTCAATGGAAATTTCCGCAACAGAAGCAACCTGCTCAAGACCATGCCCAACGGCATCACTGTAACGGGTTTCGGTGAAGATATCGACTTTCCAGCCAAGCAGGCGTGCCGCCAGCTTCACATTCTGACCCTTGCGCCCAATGGCATTGGTGAGCTGGTCATCAGGAACAATAACTTCCAGCAAGTTTTCATCATCATCCACAACAATACGACTTACCACAGCAGGCGCCAGCGCATTACGGGCATAGGTGGCAATGTCCGCACTCCAGACAACAATATCAATACGCTCACCACGCAATTCCTGCACAATGTTCTGGATGCGCGATCCACGCACACCCACACACGCTCCGACAGCATCCACATCTCTCTCGCGGGAAAGAACAGATACCTTGGCTCTGGAACCAGGATCACGGGCAACACCCATAATCTGCACAGTACCATCATCCACTTCCGGCACTTCACGACGGAACAGCGCCGCCATATAATCTCGGTGCGCACGGGAGACCACAACCTGAGGACCACGTCCTTCACGACGAACATCAATAATAATAGCCTGTACGCGATCGCCACGTTTATAGTGTTCGCGAGGCATCTGCTCTTCTTTGGGAAGAATCGCTTCAGTCCGACCCAGATTGACGACCCAGCCACTCTTGTCCCGACGCTGCACAATACCAGAAACAATTTCACCAATACGGTCTTTGTATTCATCAAAAATGATACCCTGCTCGGCATCACGCATACGCTGGATAATCACCTGCTTTGCCGACTGCGCCGCAATACGCCCGAGATCTTTTACCTCAACGCGAAAACCCACCTCATCATCCAGTTGCACAGAGGGATCATGCTTACGCGCCTCCGCCAACTCAATCTGGGTATTCTCGTTAGCCACATCACCATCTTCTACAACAATACGGAACTGGTAAACTTCAATGTCACCTGTTTCATCATTATAGGAAACTTCCACATCCATATCGTCATTGAAACGACGCAGAACAGAAGTACGTACAGCATCTTCAAGAGTCGCTATCAGCATATTGCGATCCAACCCTTTGTCTTTGCTGATCTGATCAATGGCCTTCTTCAGCTCAAGATTCATTTAGCCCTCCGGCAATATCCTATATTCTGGCTTATACATCACTATCGTATCGCAACATGAAAAATATGTCGCGTCAAAATCCACAAACCTAGCCTTTCGGCTGATCCGCAAGGTTTTTTTTGCGCTTGCCAGGCTTTGGAGGCGGCGTATACACATACACTCTGGAAGCTTTGCGCACAAAAGCCCATGGCAAAGATACCTGCTTTTCCTGCACGAGTATATCACCCTCGGCAGATATATCTGCCAACTGCACAGAAAAGGTATCCTCACCCACTTCTCGCAATACACCCCGAAAACGCTTGCGCCCCCCCTCTTCTGCAAGAGGCTCTGACAATGCCACATCAATCACATCACCAAGATATGAACGCATCTGGGCAAGCTGAAAAAAGATACGTGCGAAACCTGGAGTGGAGACTTCCAGCACATACGCAGAAGGCAATACGTCTTCCACCTCAAGAGCCAGCCCCACATGACGCGATATTTCCTCACACTGCCCAAGACTTGCAGACATCTGCGGCGAAAGCAGCGCATCAGAAGCAGCAGCTTCCTCATGCGGGAACACAGCATCATCATGACCTTGCTGCACATGCAGGGCTTCTCCCTGCGGCACATCAACAAAAATACGAATCACCATGCGCGATGCGCGAACAATCTCAATGCCCCAAATCTCAAGACCTAAGGCCTGCACAACAGGCTCGGCAATAGGGGTCAGCTTTTGCAAAAGGACATCTTCGCTCACAACAATAAATTCCTGGATAAAAGTACAAAAAAAAGGGGGCCTGAATCAGGCCACCCCGTTGTGAACAATCGTTCGTCATCAGGATGCTAGCAATACGCGACGAAGCGCGCATCAACCGAGACGGAGGAGACATAGCAACTTCGCAGCGCCCCGTCAAGCATTTTTCTATGCCACCCCCCAATCTCGCAACACACGTCTTCTAAATCAGAGCTCAAGAATACGCTCATACCATTTCGATGGGAATCCCATTGCTGCCATCATTACCTCATTTTCTGCTATCATTGGGAATTCATCAAAAAGCTTTTTCAGTTTTTCTCTCCATGTCATTATATTGATTCGCGAAAGAAAAGCAGAAAGAATAACTACAGTTGCAAAATATTGCCTCTCTTTCCCATTCTCCCATACCCATTCCTTCCCAAGGCTGAGAGGACGACAAGGCGAGGATGTATTTTTTTTAATCCATAGCCTGCCATGATGTGCACATACATTCCTCACGAAACGCAAAGAATTGAGCCATGAAAGCAATTCTTTCTGATCAAAACCATATATCTTTGCTATCAATGCCTTTTCTGCTCCACGTAAAGAAAAAAGAGTAGCACATAAATCCCCTAGAGTAAGACATGGTATGAGCATCCATGATGGAGGCAATCCAGGAGCATCATATTTTTTATAATAATGCTCTGTATACTCTGTTCGTTTCTTCTTCTTTTCTCTTCCAGTTCGCTCCGCAGCACAGTCTAAAAACTTCTCTCGATCTTTTTTAAATACCTCTTCCCGATCCCACCAATGCGATCCATACTTTCGGCTCATCGTATCAGACAGCACAGCTTTAACTGAAACCTCAATACGTTCTATCGCATCAAGAGTCAGCAAACGCAGCTTTCTGTCAAAACGATATAAATCCCAAATCTGGGTATACGTTGTGCCATTACGAAAACGCCTATTTTTCTCTTTGAAAAAATACGCATACCCTTTGAAGCGATAATAGCCAACATGTTCCATGCGTTGCGCTGCATATTTACAGTCAATATCAAGACCAGCAATTTGTAAATGCAAGCACAGCTCTTCCCATGAAAGTGGGGGCTTTTGAAAAATGAGTGATGGTGACGGGTGGTTAATAAAAAAAAGCCCGATGATATTCGCATCTCCAATTTAGTACCAGACTAAAACAGGGCTCAGCGCAGCGGGATCTGTTGACAATTACTTATAAAAACTTCTTCCTAGAGTCAAGTATATCTTTTTACCAGCAAAAACCAATAAATACAAATAGTTCATTCCTTTTAGCGCACAACCGGAAAAACCAGTGCCTCATACCAGTATATCTGCGCTTCAGGATCTTTCCAGCTTCCCGGGGGAACTTTTGCCTTGCGGCACAGCCCCTCCAAATATTCCAGCCTGTTCCATTTCGCTTCTACAGCGACCTGAGGCAAAAAGATCCCGCTGCTGCCACGCAAACGCAATAACAGCCCATGCGTACCGATCTCTATTTGCTCTGTGTCAGGACAAAGTGTCATGGGACCAAGAATGGAAATGTGCAGGCTCACACCCGCCCATTCTTCCTGACGAAGCGGCGGAAAACGCTGATCCCGAAATGCCGCTGCATATGCCATGTGCGATATGTTATGGTACAGCGGTTCACGCCCCACAAAGGTTCCGATACAGCCGCGCAGGTGTCCTTCCCGTCCGTTCAGCGTAACAAAAGAACCCCACTGCTCCCGTAATCTTCCATCAGCAGGAGGCTCAGGCAAAGCGGTTACATCAAGAGGCGCACCTGAAAAACCTGCTTCAATACTCATGCAGGCCACACAACCAAGATAGGTCTTTTCCTCATCACTCAAAACCAGCGAAATCGCCATATTGCCTCCAAACAGGATGCCTTTCTCAAATACTATTCAAAACGGCTTACGCCAGTAATGACGACCATATCTACAGGAACATCATCATGCATACCAACGGATTTTGTCTTGCTTTTTGCAATCTTTTCCATGGTATCCATACCTTCAGTGACTTTGCCAAAAACACAATAACCCCAACCTTGTGTGGTTGGTTCTGAGTGATTCAGAAAATCATTGTCAGCATGATTGATAAAGAACTGGGCTGAAGCGCTATGAGGATCCATGGTACGTGCCATCGCAATGGTACCACGATCATTTTTCAAGCCATTATTCGCTTCATTTTTCACAGGAGCACGTGTGGGCTTTTCGTCCATACGCACGCCAAGACCACCGCCCTGAATCATAAAACCACTGATCACGCGGTGAAAAATAGTATTGGTATAAAAACCATCATCAACATACTGAAGAAAGTTCGCAACAGTTTCCGGTGCCTTATCTGCAAAAAGTTCTACCAGAATATCGCCAGAGGACGTTTCGATTAACACTGTAGGATTTGCCATGAATCTACTCCTTAAACGTTTTCAAAAAGCACAGCATCTCCACAAGAGCTGTGGTTCCATGCAGCCTGCCAGCATAGGTCAAGGCCAGTAAATTTGCAAATATCTCTCTCGCAGGATATACGGGCGTAATGTACACCCTACCTGATACCGCGTGCCGAGAAGATTTTCAAAAACAGCTCCTCGACTGGTTCACTCACAATATGCGCCCGCTCCCCTGGCGAACCCACTACACGCCATATGAAGTCTGGATATCAGAAATCATGCTCCAGCAAACACAAATGGAGCGTGGCGTCACCTATTTTCAGCGGTGGATGCGCCATCTTCCAGACATTCTTTCTGTTGCACACGCAAGTGAGGAAGAAATTTTACGCCTCTGGGAAGGCCTCGGCTATTATTCACGTGCCAGAAATCTCCACAAAGCCGCCCAGACTATCTGCCAAAAGCATCACGGCACATTCCCCTCACACGTTGAGGATATCCGCCTTCTGCCAGGCATAGGCCCATATACGGCTGCCGCCATCGCAAGCATCGCTTTTCAGGAAGACATTCCCTGCATTGATGCCAATGTGGAACGTGTGCTCGCTCGCTGTTTCGATATTGATGTCCCTGTCAAACAGGAACAGGCGCGTAAACATATTGAGGCGCTGTCTTCTGTTCTGTTACCTACGGGCAAAGCGCGTGAATACAATCAGGCGATGATGGAGCTTGGAGCTCTTATCTGCAATAAAAGCCCGCGCTGCCCAAAGTGCCCTCTCGCTCATCTCTGCCAGAGCCTCCGACTCAATATTGTCAGTGAACGCCCTGTCGCAGCCCAAAAAGCAACTATCCACCAGGCACAAGCTGTTACGGGCATTTTATATGTTGCTGACCATATCTTCATTCAAAAACGCCTGCCCAAGGGCATTTGGGGAAATCTCTGGGAATTTCCTGGCGGTCGTATTGAAGCGGACGAAAGTCCAGAGGAAGCCATTTGCCGCGAATTCAAGGAAGAAACAGGCTTTGAGGTAGGCATTACAAACAAACTGACAGTCATTCGCCACAGCTATACCAATTATCGTATTACACTGCACTGCTTTTCACTGACACTCAGCACGCCCCCTCTCCAGTCAGTACAAAACAGTATCTCCCCCCAATCAGCACAAAATACCCCTCCCACACCACCAATACTTGAGGCGGCTACAGAGTACCGCTGGGAAACGCTTTCTGGTCTCAGCGCATATGCCATGCCTGCGGCGCATCGCAAACTGGCAGACACACTCACAAACACTCCCCTTCTTCACGAAAGAGCGGAAAAATAATCCCCTCAGCCTCTGTCCCGACGTCAACAGAATCCGCAACAACATTTGTCTTTCATCACCATCGACAAAAAAAGGAGTTATTGATGTGAAAAGCCTCTTTGCCAATCTCTGTCCCAACGCCGACAGGAAGCATCAATGCACGGCAACGCCGAGACCACAGATGACCCCGTCCCCCCACGCACACAGAAAACACCCTTAGCAAAGTGTTTAGGAGGGGGCGTGGGGGAACCTTTTGTTCACAAAAGGTTCCCCCAAAAAATCCTCACTCCACCTCTCAATTCTACCCAATGCCTGAAAGAGCGCTGAACGCGAAACCACACGTCCAGCTGTTCCTCTGCTCTATATCCAGCCATAATCATTTACTTATCCTCCAGAC
>CAMTOM010000097.1 GCA_947074125.1 uncultured Desulfovibrionaceae bacterium | reverse complement strand
TTTTTTTAAATATTTTATTGGGAATTCATTTTTATATTATCATCCTTTATATATATTATTTTGAAAAATAATAGCATAGCAATGATTTCAAATCATATCACGTTTTCTGTATTATCGTGATATATTTAAAATACCATAACAAACAATATATGCTTATACTATTATGGAGGTTCTTTATGTCTAACATTAAAACAAATAATGACGATATTACAGCCACAAACAACCACATCGATACGCTTGCTGATAATGCCCAGAAAGCTCTTGAGGCCTTTCTCGTATTAGACCAGGAACAAATCAATACCATTGTTCATGAAATGGCACTTGCTGGTCTCGCACAACACCAGGAACTCGCCTATATGGCACTACAAGAAACGGGACGTGGCGTGTATGAAGACAAGGTCATTAAGAATATGTTTGCCACAGAATACATCTGGCACAACATCAAAAGAGAAAAAACAGTTGGCATTCTTGAAGAAAATGAAATGGAAGGCTATGTTGAAGTCGCAGAACCCATAGGCATTATAGCAGGCGTAACGCCTACAACAAACCCGACGTCCACAACCCTTTTCAAATGCCTCATTGCCGTCAAAACCAGAAATCCTATTATTTTTGCTTTTCACCCCTCTGCGCAAAAATGCAGTGCCGAATCCGCACGCATTGTCTATGAAGCCGCATTGAAAGCGGGCGCGCCAGAGCATTGCATTCAATGGATCGATACCCCCAGTCTTGAAAGTACAAACCTGCTGATGCGTCACCCTGCCATATCAACTATTTTAGCAACTGGCGGCACAGGCATGGTGCAGGCAGCCTACAGTTGCGGCAAGCCCGCTTTGGGCGTTGGCCCTGGTAATGTGCCTTGCTTTATCGAAAAAAGTGCTGACCTGCATCGTGCCTGCACGGACCTTATGATGAGCAAGACCTTTGATAATGGCATGATCTGCGCTTCAGAACAGGCTGTTATTGTGGAAAAAGCTATTGCTGCTGATTTTGAAGCATACATGAAGGCACACAACTGCTACTTTCTCTCCCCTGAAGAAACGGAAAAACTCACGGCTTTTCTGTTTCCCAACCCGATCAAGGGAGTTTTCTCCGCTGCGGTTGGCCAGAGCGCTCACTGGATTGCGCAGCAAGCTGGCATAGATGTTCCTGAAAAAACAAAAATACTGCTCGCTCCATTGCCAGAACCTTCAGAAACCTATCCTCTGAGCAAAGAAAAACTCTCCCCAGTATTGGCTTACTTTATTTGCGAAAACTGTGAAGAAGGCTTTGCCTACGCCAATAATATGCTGGAGCTGGGCGGTCTTGGACATTCTGCGGTTATTCATACCAACGATATGAACATTGCTGATGCTTATGGGATCGCGATGCGCGTTGGGCGTATTATTGTAAACAGCCCCTCCAGCCAGGGAGCAATCGGCGATATTTACAATACCAACACCCCCTCCCTCACTCTGGGATGCGGCAGCTATGGCAAAAACAGCACAACACGCAATGTCACCACTATCAACCTTATCAATACAAAGCGTATCGCCAAGAGGAAAGTCAATATGCAGTGGTTTAAGATTCCTCCCAAAATCTATTTTGAAAACGATTCCATTCGTTATTTGGAGAAGATGGAGGATATCAGCCGTGCATTCATTGTTACAGACCCCATGATGGTAAAGCTCGGCAATATCAACAAAATCCTCTACTATTTACGTAAGCGCACAAACTATTGCCACAGCCGAATTTATTCTGACGTAGAAACAGATCCAAGCATAGAATGTATTATGCGCGGTGTGCAAGATATGCGTACTTTCCAACCGGATGTCATTATTGCCATCGGTGGTGGTAGCGCCATTGACGCCGCAAAAGGGATGTGGCTTTTCTACGAGCACCCCGAAACGAGTTTCGACGGACTTTGCCAGCGCTTCCTTGATATTCGCAAGCGCGCTTTCAAGTTTCCCAAGCTCGGCACACAAACAAAATTTGTCGCCATTCCCACAACCTCTGGAACGGGCAGTGAGATCACAAGCTTTTCAGTTATTACCGACAAAGAGAATGGCAATATCAAGTATCCACTGGCTGACTATAGCCTGACTCCAGATGTTGCCATTATTGATCCACAGTTTACCCACACCCTCCCTCAAAGCATCATTGCCGATACAGGTATGGATGTGCTTACCCACGCAATCGAATCCTATGTTTCTGTTATGGCGAGCGACTTTACGGACGGTCTCGCTCTGCACGCTATTGAGATGGTTTTCACCTATCTGGAACGCAGCTATAATGGAGATATGCTTGCCCGCGAGAAAATGCATAACGCCTCGGCTATTGCTGGTATGGCATTTACCAATGCTTTTCTTGGGCTGAATCACTCCATGGCGCACAAACTTGGGGGAGAATTCCATATCCCTCATGGGCGCGCCAATGCCATTCTCCTCCCCTATGTCATTGCATATAATGCACAAAAACCCACAAAATTCGCTTCCTTCCCCAAGTATAAAGAATATATCGCCGATGAGCGCTACGCAAAGATTGCGCGCCGTTGCGGCTTGTGTGATGCCCAGACTCCAACGAACGCAGCAATACAAGGTCTGATCAGAGCCATTCGCGCACTCATGCAAAGGCTTTGCTGCCCACAGTCAATCAAGGAATGCCATATTGATGAAACAACATTTATGCGCAAAGTGGAACCCCTTTCGTACAGAGCTTTTGAAGATCAATGTACAACAGCCAACCCTGTCTACCCACTTGTGGACGAAATCAAAGAAATCTATCTCAAAGCATACCATGGGAAATAGGTCTACATTGCAAGCACATTCCCGTTTTTTTGAAGCGATACCCTTCAACAACAGTATTCAGCTTAGTCTGTGAGCACATGACAACAGTGTCCAACTCATACAACAAGAAGACGTCACTCTATATCTTATAGTAACGTCTTCTTGTACACAAAAGAAGGGAGGCTCTCGCCTCCCTTCTTTAATCATCAATACGCATGATCATCCTTCAGATCCTCTTCTGTTACGGGGTGCGAGAATATTCTGTACACCCAGAACTGATACAAAAGAACGATAGGAACCATCACCAAGGCAATGCCAAGCATGATTTTCAGAGTCACTGGACTGGAAGCCGCACTAAAGGCTGTCACACTCCAATCAGGATTCATACTTGAAAGAATCATGCCAGGGAAGATTCCCATAACACCAAAGAAGGTCACTCCCAGAATGAAAAGAGCGCTGCTGCACCAGGCCAGCAGTATTTTTCCTGCATTCAAGAGCAGACGAACACCAATCAGACCTGTCAATGCCAGCACAGGGAAAACAAACAAAATCGGATTTGCCAGACAGTTATCAAATATCTTTGTGTACACTGCTGTCAGCCCGAGAAATACCACCAACAGAATAAGCATTATCGGCCAAAGCAGCATGGCTGTTCCCAAAGCACGGCTTTGCAATGCTCCCTCGCTTTTGAAAGAGAGCCACAAGGAACCATGCATCGCAAACATTGTCACAAAGAATACCCCGCCAGCTAGGCCATAAACATTCAAGAGCTTCAGGATATGTCCATGATATACGCCATCTGCATCAATAGGAATGCCCATGAAAAGATTGGCAAATGCCACGCCAAGTAAAAGCGCCGGAATCAGACTGGAAAGGAAGTGTACGCCATCCCAGAAAGAAGCCCATGCCGGATTCTCCACCTTATTGCGGAATTCAAAAGATACCGCACGGAAAATCAGGGCAAAGAGCAACATCAGCAAAGGAGCATACAAAGCGCTGAACATCACAGCATACGCTTTGGGGAATGCGGCAAATGTCACGCCACCTGCGGTAATAAGCCACACCTCATTCCCATCCCAAAAAGGCCCCTGAGCATTGAGCATAATGCGTTTTTCTTCATTATTTTTCCCCAGAAATGGCATGAGAGAACCAATACCAAGGTCAAAACCATCAAGAATAAAATAAACTGCCCAAAGAAGGCACCACAGAACAAACCAAATTGTTTCAAGCATTTTCCTTCCTCCTAAGCAGCAGGGCCTTTACAGGCGTATTTGCGCAAGAGAAAAATATCCACCAGGCCAAGCATCGTATACACGACAATAAAAGCAACCAGCGATATTGCCACATTTCCAGCAGGTACGGGAGAAACCGCATCTACTGTGCGCATAAGATTGTATACAATCCAGGGCTGACGTCCCACTTCTGCAACAGTCCAACCAAACATCAATCCTAAATACGGCAAAGGAATATTCCAGATGAGAGCCCGCATCACATAGGGGTTTATCTTCTCAGAGCGAGACTGAACCCATGCCAGAATACCCAAGAGGATAAACAGACCACCCAGCAAAAGCATGATGCGAAATGACCAGAATGTCGTTGTCACAGGAGGACGGTCTTCTTTGGGAAACTCCTTCAAGCCTTGAATTGTCGCATTTGAATCGCCATACGCTACCCAACTCATCATACCAGGCAAGGGAAGTGCCTCGACGACATTGCGTTCTGCCTTTGTATCGGGAAGAACAAACAGATAAAAAGGTACTTTTGATTCAGTTTCCCACTGTGCTTCCATCGCTGCCAGCTTTACTGGCTGGAATTTGGCAACATTTCCTCCCTGATGGTGACCGGCAAAAGCCACAAGCAAAGCCATCACAAAGGTAAAGGGCGCAACCATGCGAAAAGCTTTTCTGAAGAATTCCGTTTCATTGTTACGCAAGAGATGCCAGGCAGATACACCAAGCACAAAGAAGCCGCCGAGCATCCAGGCAGAAATGACCGTGTGAAAATACATACCCCACGCATAAGGATTGGCAAGCACGGTAAAGAAATTGTCCAGCTCAGCGCGTCCGTTACGCAGGGCATACCCCACAGGATTCTGCATCCAGCCATTCGCGAGAATAATCCACAATGCAGAAATATTCCCCGCAATCGCCACAGCCCAGATAGCAAAGAGATGCAATTTTTTCCCTACGCGATTCCAGCCAAAATGCCAGACCGCAAGGAATGTCGATTCCAAGAAAAAGGCAACAGTCGCTTCAATCGCCAGCAGGGAGCCAAAAATATCTCCCACATACTCAGAATAACGCGACCAGTTTGTGCCGAACTGGAATTCCAGAGTAATCCCTGTAACGACACCCAGCGTAAAGTTAATGATAAACAGTTTTCCCCAGAATTTCGCCTGACGCTTCCACATGACATCACCAGTCATGACATAACGAGTTTCCATCCATGCGATCAGCAAAGACAGACCAAGCGTCAGTGGAACAAAAATAAAGTGAAAGAAAACGGCTACCGCAAACTGTAGCCGCGACAGCATAACGACATCCATGGATGGCCCTCCTAGCGTGTAATCATGTAATGCGAGAGAATATGCTGCTTACCTTTAAAAAGCAAGTAGTTGCTATTAGCAATTTATATTTACCATCTCTACATCAATAGTAAGGATATAACATACTGGAATAAAAAATACTTTCCGCAAAAAGCCTTAATAAAAAGCAGGCTTCATATTTGCATTACAAAAATGAGCACTCTCATAACTATAGCAAGATACTAGCTTATTTTTTCTCAACTTTTTCCATGCACTACAGTAGATACTAAAATGGCATGTGCAATGCACCAAAAGCTTTTTCATAACGGGAACGAAAAGTATCAGTATCAAAATGATGTTCCTGCGTCCCCAGTTTTTCCAGCTTGAAGGAAGCACTCACTGTCCCTATCTGCACAGCCTCAGGCATATCCATACCACTCACAAGCCCTTTCAGCATACCAGAGCGCAGCGCATCTCCCGCACCAACAGCATCCACAACATCACAGAGAATTGAAGGTATATGTACATCAACACCCCTGGCACCACGCACACGGCATCCTTTTTCACCAAGAGTCGTTATCAGCCATTGGCTGGAAGCGCGTATCTCTTCCTCTTTTCTGTCAACCTTATCACAAATCATAGCCAGCTCATACTCATTGGTAATGATCCCGAAAGCGCCCTCTATGGCGTCAAGTAATTCCTCACGACTCAATACAGGTATTTGCTGACCTGGGTCATAGAAATAAGGAAGATTCCAGCTTTTGTATTTTTGGGGCAAAGCACGCATGTCATCCAGATTCCCAGGAGAAACAATGGCTATATCACGCTCTGGATTCAAATGAGGAAAGCTGTATGTACAGGGCAAAGACATT
>CAMTOM010000096.1 GCA_947074125.1 uncultured Desulfovibrionaceae bacterium | reverse complement strand
TGTCAGCATAGAGAAAAAGGTAGTTGTGTAACAATAAAGCTTCCTTTGTGCAGAGGCAAAAAGGAAGCTTTATAGATGAGTAGTGGCAATGATTATAAAATAGGGGTGTACCACTTGTTCATCTCAAAAAAGAAGGAGCAGTTAGGGGGAAGAAAAGAAGTGCAGCAAAAGCAGAATAGAAAGCGGAAAAATACTTTCTAGCAGAAGTGAAGGAGGTATCGCAAAAGGAGAGTTTTCAGCGGGAGCGCAACGATGTTGTAATAATATCCATGTCATCGGGACGGGCTGTGATATTGAGTTCGGCATTTTCGCCATAGCAGCGGATAGTGTTTTTGTATATTTCGACATACCCACCAGCAAGCACTGTGGAGTAGGGGAGCTGGTCACGCATATCAGCATGATCGACTCTGCGGGGGAAAAGAAAAGGTACAGGCTGGCCTGAAAAATCTTCCATGATGAGATATTTCATGATGTGTCTCCAGAAAAAAGCGTCAAAAGATGACTATGAGCCTACGGTCTTTTGCAGGCGATGTCTATAAGGGGAGAATGCGCTTTCCAGAGTGCGGCAATACCCACAGTCCTGCGTTATCGTGTGAGCTGAAATGCAGGTTATAACAGGGCACTTCTCCACGCAGAAACACAAAAAGAGAGGTACACTCTTGGTATGGCTGGTGTGAAGTGGTACTAAGGTGTTTGTGGGGTGGTACTCACATCAGGTTGTTGCTGTGGCAAGGTCAGGCGCAAGTTATCTGCTTCGGGTTGTTGTGAATCTGCTGCTGCGGGGGCAGATTGCTGCTGCACGGGCACACGTAAAGAGGAACTTTTTTCAGGGTGTGCCAAGGGCGCTGGGCGTGTTTCAAATTTGGGCGACTGTGTCGCTTCAGATGCGGGAGTGACAGACGTGGCAGCAGGTACTTTACTATCTTTTTTTGTTGGTGCAGAAGCAGCAGGTTGCGTCTTTTCGGGGCTTTCTGGTGTTGGGGGCACGGAGGTTTCTGTGCCTGTACCAGAGGTCTGGGGAACAATTGTACCTGCGCCTGTTTGCTCAACGGGCAAATCTTGAGGGGTTGCGGCAGCTTTTTTCCTGTTTTGCAGATAGTCTTTTACCGCATTGTTGTGCTCGGTGAGTGTACGCGAAAAGGCATGGCGTCCACCATCAGTGATGGCGACAAAGTAGAGGTAGTCGTGCTTTTCTGGCCGCACAGCAGCTTCAAGGGAGGCCTTGCCTGGTGAACAGATGGGGCCTGGGGGCAGTCCGGCATGACGATAGGTATTATAGGGGTTGGCGGCATCTTCCAAATGTGAGCGGCGCAGATTGCCATCGAAACGTTCGCCGAGTCCATAAATAATGGTAGGGTCGGCATAGAGGGCAATATTCTTGTCAAGGCGATTTTTATAGACGCCTGCCACACGTGGACGTTCATCGGCAACGGCGGTTTCTTTTTCGACAATGGAAGCCAGGGTCAGAATGTAGCGTAACTGTTTGGCGTCTGGTTTGCTATCGCCCCATAGATGGGCTGTTCTGCGCCAAAAGGTATCAATGAGTCGGGAGACTGTTACTTTGGTGCTGTCATAGTCAGGCTTTTCTGGCTTTTTCAGCAGATAGGTATCTGGCATGAGAAAGCCTTCAGCATTCGCAAAAGGTATGCCGTGAAAGCGCAAGAATTCGGGATCATGTATCAGCTTCTTAAAATCCTCAAAGCGTACGAATCCAGCATTTTCAAGCGCCTTGCCAGCCTGCCACCAGGTGAGACCTTCGCGCAGGGTGACTTTATCGAGGACGGGCTGACCGGAAACCAGTTCCTTGAGAACCTGTTCTGGCTTCCATGCGGTATCCAGAGAAAAGCGTCCTGCCTGAAGGCGATTCTGCATGCTGGAAAAGCGGGTGAGCAGCACAAAATAGGTCGCATTGCGTACCAGCCCCTGTTCTTCCAGGCGGGTCGCGATTGTTTTCAGGTTTGCGCCATGCTCAACATCGAAAAAGCGTTTTTCAGATGTTTTTTGTGCTGGTGTTCCGAGAAACACATACGCTTCCTGACCGACAACCGTTGCCATGATGCCAAGGATAAGTATAAGAAGGAAAAAGTTGATAAGTTTTTTCATGCCAGTTTCCGCCGATGTTCGGGTTCCGCAAGAAAGGATTCCAGAATGCGAACCGCAGCCTGTTGATCCAATACGGTTTTGTGTTTGCGCCGTGCGAGATGAACGGCGTCAAAGTCCTGTCTGGCTTCTTCGGAACTGAGGAGTTCCGGCATGAGGTAGATGGGAAGGGATGTGCGACGTTTCAGTCGTGCGACGAAGTTGTAGACCTGCCGTGTGGTCAGGCTTTCCTGTCCGTCTTCGAGCAAAGGCTCCCCCACTACCAGCGCATCGGGATGTTCTGCTGTAATAAGTTCCATCAGGGCGAGCAGAAATGCCGAGCGCGAGCCATATGTCTCAAGATGTAATGTTGTTCTGGGGAAGGCCATGCGTCCCCCCGCATCTGTTACGGCGATGCCGCTACGAGCCAGACCGTAATCAATGCACAGAAATTTCAAACATGCTCCGAAAAAGAGTTACATTCCCATTTTTTCGCGCACAAGGCACATTGTCTTTGCTGCTTCCTGACGTGCGCGTTCATTGCCTGCTTCAAGGATGTCACGTACCCGTTGCGGATTGGCATCAAGTACGGCACGTCGTTCCTGCAATGGCGCAAGGAAGTCATTGAGATTTTTCAGAAAAATCTTTTTGCAGTCCACGCAGCCGAGTGTGGCTTTTGTACATCCTTCGCGGATTTCTTGCTGTTCCTGTTCGCTTGCAAGGAGAATGTGATAGGGAAAGAGGTTGCAAACATCAGGATTGCCTGGGTCTGATTTGCGCAAACGAGCCTGATCCGTGAACATGCCGCGTACTTTGGTTGTAATGTCGTCCATGGTATCTCGCAGGAAGATGCCATTATGATAGCTTTTGGACATTTTGCGCCCATCGAGTCCAGGGCATTTGGCTGCTGGGGTCAGAAGGGCATCTGGCTCTGGAAAAAGTGTGCCATAAAGGAAGTTGAAGCGTCGGGCAATTTCGCGTGTCAGTTCCAGATGGGGGAGCTGATCCTGTCCGACGGGCACACCGCTGGGGAGATACATCAGAATATCTGCGGCCATCAATACAGGATAGCAGAGAAAGCCGGCATTCCCCAGGTCTTTATCTCCGATTTGTTGTTGCTGTTCCTTATAGGTGGGATTGCGTTCCAGCCAGGAGACAGGAGTAATCATGGACAGCAAGAGGGAAAGTTCTGCGTGGTACAGATTGGAAGACTGTTTGAAGAGAACGCTTTTTTCTGGGTCAAGTCCTGCGGCCAGCCAGTCTTTGACCATTTCCAGTGAGTTTGCGGCAATCTGTGATGGGTCGGCAAAGTCGCTGGTCAGAGCGTGCCAGTCGGCGACAAAAAAGAAGGAATCTCCTTTTTCCTGCAATGCAACCCAATTTTTCAGAACACCAAAATAGTGTCCCAGATGCAATGGGCCTGTGGGGCGCATACCGGAAACTGTACGGAAGGAGGTCTTGTTCATGAATATTCCTTAATGTGTCATGGGCTGGCGAACGTATTGTATTGGTATCGCTGTCAGACCCATTCTGTACTTAGCTAAGACCAAAGAGGGTAAACAGTATTGCGGCAGAGGTCTGTATCAGAGGTCCGATAACATAGCGCAACACACCCGCAAAGATAAGCAGTAAAAGAATCATAAAGCCAAAACGTTCAAGGCTCAGGTATTTGTATTTTATGGAATACGGCATAAAGTAGGCGAGTACCTTACTGCCATCCAGAGGCGGAATGGGGAGCAGATTGAGCCAGGCGAGACCGAGATTGATGCTGATACCTGCGCTAAACATGCGCATCAGGAACTCATATGTTGATGAACGCCATTCGGCAACGGGGAAAAAGCGCAGTAAGAGAAAGAGCAGCAGAGTAAAAAAAACAGCCAGTAAAAAATTGGTAACAGGGCCCGCAAGCGCTACCAGCATGAGGTCTCTGTTAGGATTACGGAAATTGCGGGTATTGACGGGAACGGGTTTTGCCCATCCGAACACAAAGGAGCCAGACATGCTGGTGAGTACAAAAGCCAGCAGTCCCCTCGGGTCAATATGGGGGATGGGATTGAGCGTCAGGCGCCCCAGAAAGCGGGCGGTAGGGTCACCACAGCGATCAGCCATCCAGCCATGTGCGACTTCGTGCAGAATAATCCCCAGCATGGCGGGGACAGCGGCGATGGTGATTGCGTTAATAATTGCAGTCATATTCATATCTAGCATAACTGCAACGAGATAGCATGTGCCTCCCCATAAGACAAGTGCTTTTTCAGGGCGATGCCTGCTACGAAAGCCTGTCTGGAAAGGCTTTGAGGAGGAATGTTGTAAATGTATGAGGTATAAAATGGCATTGCGACGTTGGGATTTTTTTGAGGCAGCTTGAGGCGTGTCCCCATCTTGCCAGCGAGGTCTTGGCGGGCTATATTCAGCAGATTATGAAAACAGACATTTCTCATTCACAACAAGAAGTACGGGTAGCAGAAGAAACACGGAAACCAGCGGTGGTTCATGTGCTTTTGCAGCCAGAAGACAAGCATTTGGAAATTCCCAAAGTAAAAACCGCGCGTCAGTTGCTTGCGGCACTGTCATTGCGCGAAGAAACCGCGTTGGTGGCGCGTGGTGATGAACTGCTCACCCCAGATCGGCATATTTGGCCTGGTGACCAGATTCTCGTGCGCAAAGTGACGTCCAGCGGTTAAGATGCGCGTGCGGCGTGTAGCATAGAGCATGCGTTGGTGAACGCATTGCTCTGTGGCGCGTTCAACCTTTGGTGTGGCGGTGACGCCTTTGGATATGATTGTCTCAGGAGGTTCTCTTGTCATCTTTGTTGCGCGATGCGTCTTCGGCTGTGGTATTGCCGGAATTGCTGGTTCCTGCTGGAGGGCGTGAGCAGCTTGAGGCTGCCTTGCTATATGGTGCGGATGCGGTTTTTTTAGGCGGGCACAGTTTAAATTTGCGTGCTGCCAGTGATGGTTTTGACCAGCCTGCATTGAAGCAAGCCGTACAGGATGCGCATGCTGCGGGGACGCAGGTCTATTACTGTCTGAATGCCCTGCCTTATGACAGCGCGCTGCCGGAATTGGAACAAACATTGGAGTATCTGCCAGATTGCGGTATAGATGCGCTGATTGTGGCTGATCCTGGTGTGATTCGTCTGGCGCGTCGTTATTGTCCGAATATTCCTTTGCATCTTTCCACACAGGCGCATTCGGTAAATGCTCAGGCTGTTGCCTTTTGGCAGGAGGCTGGTATTTCGCGCATCAACCTTGCAAGAGAGCTTTCGGCATCGGCGATACGCACGCTGTGTCGTACGTGTCCTGAGATAGAATTTGAGGCTTTTGTGCATGGAGCCATGTGTCTGGCGCTTTCGGGGCATTGTTTGCTTTCTGCCTGGATGAACGGGCGTTCCGCAAATCTGGGACAGTGTACGCAACCATGTCGCTTTGAGTATAAGGGGCTTTTTTTGGGGGTTGCGGAGAAAAAGAGGACGCTTTCGGAGGCGCAGCCTTTTCCAGATTTGGAGATAACGCAGGATGAGGATTTCAGTGCGTTTTGGGCGCCACAGGATTTGTGTTTGTTGCGTTATGTGGGATGGTTTGTGCGCAGTGGCGTATCGGCATTGAAGGTGGAAGGGCGCAGTAAGAGCGGCAGTTATGTGGCGCAGGTGACGGATGTCTATCGTACGGCATTACTGCGTGTTGCCAGTCGTATGGGGAGTCTTGTGGAAGATGCGGGTGTGTCGGCGGCGGTATCAGAGCTTTCGATAACGACATTATTGCAGGAGCTTTCGCATACGGCGAGCCGTCCTTTTTGTACGGGATTTTTTTTGCCGCGTCGGCGTGTGGAAAAGGTGGTATTTGAAGGAGAGAAACGCCCTATTGTAGCGCGCTTGATAGAGCCACTTTCTTCTGGGGGGTGGCGTGTGCGTGTATTGTCGCCCTGGTCAGCGGCGCGGGATGTTTCTGTATTGTTGCCTGGGATGCGGCGTCCGGTATCGTCTGGCGGAACATATGTATTGGAAAACCATCGTCGAGAGAGGGTTTCTTTGCTGCATCCGGGCACAGAGGGCTTTTGGCATGGTGCGCCTGCTGAAGCCTATGCTGGCTTATATGTGCGCGCCTGAGTGCGCGGCAGTTGCACACGCCAGCATAGCAAAGAAGAGAAAAGCTGCGGCAAAAGGAAGCAGCAGCTTGTTGGTA
>CAMTOM010000095.1 GCA_947074125.1 uncultured Desulfovibrionaceae bacterium | reverse complement strand
CGCCCTGATTCATAACCAAACGCGTATGCATATGCCTCCTCTTTTCTATACTCACATATATACTGCCAGTATAAGGCGTGAGTAGAAGATTCTCTTACAGCAACCATACTCATATAATGGGGGTGCAGGCACAAAAGTAAGCATCACAAACATCCCCAGAATGGGGGTGCAGGGGAATCATTCCCCTGCCGGTGGGGAGTCTGAGGGGGCGAGGAGCCCCCTCATGCTTTTTGCAGCTACTTATTTTAGCTTTTATGTCGTTGTTCGTGTTCGTCTTTGTAGAGCTTGTAGGTAATGGAGTCTGCGAGGGCTTGCCAGCTGGCTTCGATGATATCGCTTGAGACGCCGACGGTTACCCAGCTTGCGGTAGTGGTGTCACCGGATTCGATGAGAACGCGGACGAGGGAGCCAGTGCCGCCCTGGCCGTCTGAGGCTTGGAGGACGCGCACTTTAAAATCGAGGAGGCGCATTTCTTTGATGCGGGGATAGAAGTGGGAGATAGCTTTACGCAGGGCGCTATCGAGGGCATTAACGGGGCCATTGCCAGTAGCGGCGGTGTGTTCTTCAACGCCTTCAACTTCGACTTTGACAGTGGCTTCGACATAGGGTTGTGTGTCGGTAGTGCTGCGCACTTCAGAGATATGGTATTGGATGAGGCTGAAGAAGTCGCGAACGCCGCGCCGTCCGAGTTTGCGCAGGATAAGCAGTTCTACGCTGGCTTCAGCGGAGGCGAAGTCATAGCCTTGGCTGGCTTTTCTGTTCAGCTCATTATAGAGGCCTTTGACAACGGGTTCATCTTTATCGAGGTGAAAACCGAATCGTTTTGCCAGCGAGATAATATTGCTGCGTCCGCCGAGTTCGGTAATCAGGATACGTTGTCGATTACCTATTGTTTCGGGGTTAATATGTTCGTAGAGGGTAGAATCTTTATTCACTGCGCTGACGTGGATACCGCCTTTGTGTGCGAAGGCAGATTTGCCAACGAAGGGTTGTCTGGCGAAGGGTTTCAGGTTGGCTATTTCCCAGATGTAGGCAGAGGTGCCGGCTAACAGGGGGAGATTGCCTTCTGGCAGACAGCGATAGTTACCTTCTTTGATTTCCAATAGGGGAATGATGGAGCACAGATTGGCATTGCCGCAGCGTTCGCCAAAACCGTTCATGGTGCCCTGAATTTGTTCTGCGCCAGCGCGTACGGCGGTCAAGGTATTGGCAACGGCGAGTTCACAGTCGTTATGCGTATGGATTCCAAGAGATATTGTGGGGAGAGCCTCACGGACAGCGCGTGTGATGTGGCAGATTTCGTGAGGTAGCGTTCCGCCGTTGGTATCACAGAGGACGAGGGCATCTGCGCCACCTTGAGCGGCTGCGTTCAGCGTTGCCAGTGCATAATCTTTATTGCGCTTGAAGCCATCAAAGAAGTGTTCGGCGTCAAAGAAGACGGTTTCCAGATGGTTTTTCAGCCATGCGATGGAGTTGCGTATAATATCCAGGTTATTTTCTGGAGTGATACGCAGGGCATCGCGTGCGTGGCGTTCACATGATTTGCCAAAGATTGAGCATGCTTGCACGCCGGATTCAACAATAGCTTTTAGCGTGGTATCGTTTTCTGGCGTTGTAGCAGGGTGATGTGTGCTGCCAAAGGCAGCAATTTTGGCATGTTTGAGTTCGTAGGAAAGAATTTCCTGAAAGAAAGCTGTGTCCAGGGGGTTGGAGCCAGGCCAGCCTCCTTCTATATACTGGATACCGAGCGCATCGAGCCGCAGGGCAATTTTAATTTTGTCCGTAACGGTCAGATTAAGGTCTTCGCTTTGTGCACCGTCGCGCAGGGTCGTATCATAAATACAGATATTTTTCATGGCGGCTTAACCAATGTCCCAGTCAAGACCAAAGGCATCGTGGAGGATGCGAACAGCGAGTTCCAGATATTTTTCTTGAATGAGGATAGTAATTTTTATTTCTGAGGTGCTGATCATCATAATATTGATACCCTCTTGCTGGAGAGCAGCGAAGGCTCTGGCGGCAACACCCGAATGGTTGCGCATGCCGACCCCTATGGCAGAGACTTTGGCGACATTGTCATCGTGCAGGATTTCTTCAATACCAATATCATGACGGATGTCTTCGCAGATGGCGAGAGCTTTATCCAGCTCTTTGCGAGAGATGGTGAAGGTCATATCTGTGGTGTCACCGTCAAGGCTGACATTCTGGATGATCATATCCACGAGTACGCCTCTTTCGGAGAGGGGGCCAAAAATAGTTGCGGCGATGCCGGGCTTGTCAGGCACACCGCGCAGCGTGACGCGGCTTTGGTCTTTATCGTAGGCGATGCCGGAAACGAGTACGGCTTCCATTGTGGAGTCCTCCTGGGTAACCAGAGTCCCTGGGTTATCGCTAAATGTTGAACGAACACGAACGGGAACTTTATATTTTTTGGCGAATTCTACCGAGCGTATGTGCAGAACTTTTGCGCCCATGCTCGCCATTTCAAGCATTTCATCATAAGAAATTTTTGTCATTTTCTGGGCAGAGGAGCAGAGATTGGGGTCTGTTGTATATACTCCTTCCACATCGGTATATATTTCGCATTCAACAGAGCCAAGTGCCGCTGCAACAGCCACAGCAGAGGTATCAGAGCCTCCGCGTCCAAGGGTTGTGATACGTTTATTTTCGGTACAGCCCTGAAAGCCCGCGATAACGAGAACATCATAGTCTTTAAATGCAGTGATCATGGCATCGCTATCAATGGAGCGTATACGAGCCTGTCCGAAGGTATCATCTGTAATAATGGGGAGTTGGAAGCCGAGCATGGAGCGGGCTTTGATGCCAGCATCTTTGAGGAGCATGGAAAAAAGAGTGATGGAGACCTGTTCGCCTGTAGCGACAAGCGCATCGCATTCTGCAGGATCGGGTGTTGCGGACCATTCGTCGGCGAGTGCCAGCAGTTTGTTGGTATCTCCGGCACGGGCTGAGAGGATGATGACCATTTTATAGCCATTTTCCAGACCCGCAATGACCTTCTCACGTACTTTCTTCATGCATTCGAGATTGGCGACAGAGGTACCACCAAATTTCTGTACGAGAATTTTCATGATAGTTATTTCCCTTATCGAAGAGCTTCGAGAAGAATTCTGGGAATGTCTCCGTGCGCATACAGCGCAAACAAACGAACAGTATCGCATGTCTGTATATGAATGTCCAGATAGTCACGAGGCAGAAATGCGGACGGAAGATATTCTGCCCATTCGATAAGGCAGAGAGTTCCTGAGCTTTCCAGTCCATCTGCGGCTTCATCAGGAAAATGTTTCTCACAGCGATACAGATCACAATGCATAATCGGCGGTGAGGTCGGGTAGTGATTGCAGATGGTGAATGAAGGGCTTGAGACTTCTGCCTGATCGCCCCCAGGCAGTGTGTTTACCAGAGCGCTGGTGAAAGTCGTTTTTCCACCACCAAGAGGTGCTTGCAGCAGAATGAGGCCAGGGTTGCCGTGTGTGATGATTGCCTGTGCCAATTGTTGTCCAAGTTTGCAGGTATCTTCTCGTGTTGGGCAATTGAAGGTGAGTGACATGTCAGCGGGCATGGAACAACTCCGGTGCGTGATAGTGGGCATTACAGTGGGGCAGAAAAAAATTGTATGGGAGAAACTGGTCGGCTGCTGTGTGTAGTGTCTTCATTGCCTGTGGAAGCGTTTCTGCTATTTCCGATGATATATTGCCACGTTCAGGAAAGCGCTGTTCGAGGCATTTGCCAGCAAAGGCATGCAATACAATGCCAGTAGCGGCGGCGTGTTGTGCGGGAAGTTTACGTGCGAGGAGCGCTCCAATGCAGCCGGACAAGACATCGCCTGAACCTGCGACAGCAAGATTTGGAAGCGCATAGGGAGAAATGCCAAGCCAGGAATTGACCTGATAAAGCAGTGTTCCTGCTCCTTTCAGAATCCAGACAGATGGGGCTAGTGTGCTGAGTGTGTGTATGGCTTCTATACGTTCTGCCTGTATTTGATCTGTTGTACTGTGCAGTAATTGTGCGGCTTCACCAGGGTGCGGCGTGAGAACATCATTCTCTTTTAGGAGAGAGAGCAGGGAAGGATACATTGCAAGAAGGACAAGAGCGTCAGCATCAATGACAGCGGGAGGGCGATTGGGGAAAGAAAGGAGTGTTTCAAGGCAGGATGCGGCTTCTTGGGTCCGTCCCATTCCTGGGCCAATAACGAGACTTGTTGCACGATGCGTACATGCGATGGATTCCGGAGTAAGCGTAGCATTCCATTGTTCGCCTGTATTTGCTGCAATGGTCATAATATCGGCACATCCTCCCTTTGCTTCTGCGCATAATGATTGAGGGCAGGCGATGGTAACAAGACCCGTTCCGGTGCGAAGGGCTGCTTTGGCGGCGAGGTGGGGTGCGCCTGTCAGACCAGCGCTACCCCCAAAAATAATGACATGCCCATGTGTATTTTTATGAGCCAGCATATCGGTCTGTGGGAGGACTTGCCCTGCCTGTTCATTGAGCAGGTGGGCTGCTGGCGGATATTTTCCCCGAATATGTTGTGGAATGCCTATGGAAACAATATGCAGGTCGCCAGTAAAGGGGCGTGCTTCTGGGAGAATAAGTCCACGCTTTGCCGCTTCAAAAGTAATCGTCAGATGCGCTTCAATAGCGATTGGAGAAGGCTGGCCTGTCTGGGCATTAAGACCTGAGGGAATATCGAGGGCGCAGAGCAGGCAATGTTCGCGCAAGGTGTTGATACGTTGAATACAGGATAGTGTTTCCTGCCTGAGAGGGGCAGTAAAACCTGTGCCAAGCAGACCATCAATAATAATATGCGGTAGCGGTGCGCTCCAATCATGCTTATCCAGTGCTATGAAAGGAATATGATTTTCCTGTGCCCAGCGTAAATGTTTGGCTGCGGCATTGCGATACTTATTACAGGGGGTAGTATGGATAAGTAAGGGGCGTGCTCCCATGTCCATGAGGTGGCGCGCCATACAGATGGTATCACCTCCATTATTGCCTGAACCAGCAAAAAGCCAGATGCGCTTATGGGCGAGTGAGCCTGTTCGGCGTGCAATACTTGCTATGGCGGCGCGAGCGGCATTTTCCATGAGCAGGCTTTCAGGTATGCCTGTTGCGATGGTTGCGGTATCCCAGGTGCGCATTTCTTCTGGTGTGAGGAGAGGAGGGAAAGGGGGAGCAGTGTGCAGCATTATGCCTCCAGAATAACAACGGCAGCGGCAGTTGTTTGACTGTGGGTCAGGGAGATATGTGCGCTGGTTGCGCCGAGGCTGTGGAAGCGTATTTGTGCGGCATAGAGAAAGTTGATTTCTGGTTTTCCTGTGCTGCTATTACAGATTTCAATATGCAAAGGTGTAATTCCCATGGCAAAGCCTGTGCCGAGTGCTTTGACGGCAGCTTCTTTGGCCGCAAAGCGTGCGGCAACATAGGCAAGAGGATGACGCGGCAGAGAACGGCGTTCATTATCTGTCAGTATTTTTTGTAAAAAACGCTCACCAAAGCGATCCAGAGAGCGCGCAATGCGATCCAGCTCAACAATATCCAGTCCGAGGCCAACCAGCATAAAGACTCTCCTGTTGCGTCCTTGTCTTCTTTAGGATAGGTAACACAGGATGATTTTGACGTTAGCCGCTTGTTCCGTCAAGCGGATACAGTCTTTTTTCTGGAAAGGAAATACGCATGAAATTATGTATTGTAGGAACAGGCTATGTAGGTCTGGTGAGCGCCGCATGTTTTGCCGAGATGGGCAACAGGGTTGTTTGTGTGGATGTGAACCCCGATGTCGTTGCAAAATTACGCGAAGGTTACGTACATATTTATGAGCCTGGTCTTGAAGATATGGTAAAACGCAGTTATGCGGATGGACGTCTTTATTTCACGACTTCACTTGCAGAAGGTCTTGAAGAGGCAGAATGTGTCTTTATCTGTGTTGGGACGCCATCGCGTGAGGATGGTTCCTGTGATTTGAGCTATGTGGAACAGGTAGCGCGGGATATTGGTTCCCATATGTCACGAGAGCTTGTTGTTGTTGATAAATCAACTGTACCTGTGGGTACGGCAGACAGGGTACGCGAACTGATTCAGGCAGAACTCACCCGTAGAGGTGAGACCTTGGATTTCGATGTGGTGTCCAATCCAGAATTTCTCAAAGAAGGCGACGCCATTGCTGATTTTATGAAGCCTGACCGTGTTGTTGTGGGGTCATCTTCGCCGCGAGCGGCGGGAGCCAGGCGGGAACTGTAGACGCCCGGTGTCGGAAGCCGCGACCAGCAGATGGTGCTGGGG
>CAMTOM010000094.1 GCA_947074125.1 uncultured Desulfovibrionaceae bacterium | reverse complement strand
ACAAGTACGGCAGCATAACCCGATGTCGTACATCAGGCTAAATCATACATGAACCTCTCGAAACCAAGTGTAAACGAGCAAACAGAGCAACAGGTTTTATGCCCTTCTCATTGCAATGTCTCAGTCGCACACTCTATGCACCCTCCATCAGCCCAACCATGTCTTTGTTCTATTCTTTTGACGTTCCCCGGTCTTCTTGTTCGCTTCCTGCACCCTGACCTTTCTCCCCTACTCTCGGCGCTTTTCACAGGTCTGGCTATTTTGGGAGCATCCTTTCTGCTCACATGGGCTTGTGAGGCTGCCCAGATGGACATCCCGCAAGCCGTCGCTGTTGCTATCGTCGCGCTCATTGCTGTTTTGCCCGAATACGCTGTCGACATGTACTTCACCTGGATGGCAGGCAAGCAGCCTGAAAGTGCCTATTCCCAATATGCCATTGCGAACATGACGGGAGCAAACCGTCTGCTTATTGGTCTGGGATGGTCAGTTATTGCCATTATTTTTGCCAGCCGCCACCACAGCACCATTACCCTGTTGGAAGAACGCCGTACAGATGTTCTCTTTTTGATGCTTGCAACAGTATATGCGCTCTCAATCCCCATCAAAGGTTCTCTTACATGGGTCGACAGTCTTGTCTTCATTGGCATTTATATTTGGTATATATGGATTATTACCCACAGGCCTTGCGAAGAAGAAGAGCCAGAAGGTCCAGCCGCCTTACTCGCACAATTACCCCGTTCTAAACGTATTTGTGCGACATTGGGACTTTTTCTCTTTGCAGCTCTGGTCATTCTTGCCAATGCCGAACCTTTCTGTGAAAACCTGGTAGCTTCAGGCAAATTGCTGGGCGTCAACGAATTTCTTCTCGTGCAGTGGCTGGCTCCTATCGCCTCAGAAGCGCCAGAATTCATTGTCGCCATTATGTTCGCCATGCGAGGCCATGCAGGACTTGCACTGGGCAGCCTGCTCTCTGCAAAGCTCAATCAGTGGACATTACTCGTTGGCATGATTCCTGGCGTCTATGGAGTATCTGCGGGCACTTTTGCTCATCCTATTCCCATGACAGCGCACCAGTTGCAGGAGATTTTTCTGACTGCCGCCCAATCCTTGTTTGCGGTAGCCCTCTTACTGAACCTACGCCTTCGCGTACGCGAAGCTTTTATTTTGCTCATACTTTTTCTTGCCCAGTTCACAGCACCTCTGTATGGTCAGGCGCTGGAAAGCCTGCTCTCTCTGCCTCATAATCCATTACGCTTCCATCTTCTGTATTCTTTTGTATACCTTGCCCTAGCCGCACTCTGGCTTCTGTTTCAGCGCAAAGAACTGTGGGATTTGCGACGCGGTTTTCGCGTATAGGTCACCCTCAATCGTATTCTAAATAAAAAGAGCTCCCATAAAAGGGAGCTCTTTTTATACACTATAAAGCAAGACATACTGGGAAAAAGATTAAGCGGTATGCTCCTGACTACCAATCGCGTTATAGAGAGCTTCTTCCTGCTGTACCGCTTCGGCTACCAGCGTTCGTTCTTCATCCAGTGGATGTACATGTCCTCCCTTGATAAAATATGTACTGAACATATCATCAACAAAACCATCGTCCACTCCCGCCAGAGAAGCCTTCTGGAAGAGATCACGATACTCGTCACGAGTTCGACGCCATCCCCAAAACTGCTGACGGCGCAGACCTGTGTAATGCAACAGGCAGCGAATGATAATTTTAACACCATTCACAAAACTGCCTATTAGCGATTCTTCTTCCAGCAACGAAGCTGAAAGACACACAATTTTACCCCCAGGCTTAAGCTGTGCTCCAAGCGCTTCCAGCAGGCGCACAAGTTCGCGCGTAGGAATACTGTAATCCACCGTGGAAAGATAAATCACATTGTATGAAATATCTGGCGGCAAGCAGAGCAAGGGTGAGCCTATATATATTCTGTCGTTGGGAATAATCTGCCGCAACCAGCGCATTCCCGCAGTACTTGGTTCATTCACATGGAGTTCCATATCTGGGATCAGTTCCAGCAGAACTTTTTCCATAAAACCAACACCGCTGCCAATAGAAAGCACACGACAGACATCGCCATCATCTTCAGGATACTGAGAGCGCTGCTGCACAATTTCCCCAGCGACCCACTTGGCATCCTGCTCTTTATTTTCCCGCCACGCGCTGGGCAAATCATTCCAGCTCCCGTAACGCTTAAACAGCTCCTCATAAAAAGTCGCATAGAACTTGGAGCTTGCAAGACGAAAAAATGAAAGATGCGTGAAGGCAGTAAACACAATACCCTGCCATCCTTCCTGATAAAATCGCCGCACGATCAGCTCCTTCTGACTCGGTCACTCCGAGTGAGTCCATTGCAAGTTCTCATAGCAGCACCTCTCACACAATACTGGAGATGCCATCATTATTTTTGTCACCGAGCCGCCAATGCTGCCACGGAGGGAAGAACCTTTCCTTCCAAAAGTTCCAGTGAAGCACCACCACCGGTAGAGATATAGCCCATACGCTCAGCAAGACCATACTGTTCCACAGCAGCAACAGAATCTCCACCGCCAATAGCCACAAAGGCAGAACCGGCAGCAAGGGATTCTGCGAGGGCACGAGTTCCTGCACCGAAAGGTTCCGTCTCAAATGCGCCCACCGGACCATTCCAGAAAACAGTTGCTGCCTGCTGCACATGCGCAACATAATCAGCAAGAGTCTTGGGACCTATATCCAAAATCATATGATCCTGCGGTACAGCATCCACTGCGCAAATATGCGCACTCTGCCCAGGCTCAAGAGCAGGCGCTGTCACTACATCCACAGGCAAAGGCAAAGCTTTTCCCAACACCTTGGCTCGTTCCATAATTTTTCTCGCCTCCGACAGCAAATCCTGTTCACATAAAGACTTGCCCACAGGATACCCAGCGGCGGCTAAAAAGGTATTTGCAATCCCTCCGCCTACAATAAGACCATCTACTGTAGTGAGCAGATTTTCCAGAAGAGCGAGTTTTGTAGAAACCTTTGCACCACCAATAATAGCCCACAAAGGGCGGGTGGGCTTGTCAAGAACTTTGGCAAAAGCATCAAGCTCAGCAAGCATTAACGGGCCTGCACAAGCTGTCCCTGCCTGACGCACAGCACCTTCCGTAGAGGCATGCGCTCTATGAGCGGCGCCAAAGGCATCCATAACATAGACATCACCCAAAGCAGCCAAACGGGCAGCCAGAGCGGCATCATTTTTTTTCTCACCTTTTTGGAAGCGAATATTTTCGCACAACACAACCTGTCCTGGGGCAGGATGCGCATCATCAATATCACTGATCAAAGGAACTGACATCCCCAACAAAGTACCAAGCTGAGCAGCCACAGGAGCTAAAGAAAACTGAACATCAAACTCACCTTCCACGGGGCGCCCCAAATGCGAAAGCAAGACAACTCCCGCTCCTTTTTCCAATGCGAGACGAATAGTGGGCAATGCGGCTCGGATACGTTTATCATTGGTAATATGTCCATTTTTCATAGGAACATTCAAGTCCTCACGAATAACCACACGCTTTCCTTTCAGATCAACATCCTGCATTCTGATTATCGGCATATTCTCTCCTTAACCCAAAGCCCGCTCTCTCTATGGAAAGGGCATTATTGTTCAAACAGATGAAAGAAAATACATATGCTGCAAAAACTTAGACAAGAAGCTTCCGCGCCTGTGCCAGTACATTTGTGACAGTAAAACCAAATTTATCCTGTAAAGCCGCAGCGGGAGCGGAGTCTCCATATGTATGCATTCCAACCACAACGCCATCCAGCCCCACATACTTGCGCCACCAGTCCTCTGCTGCCGCTTCAACAGCCACACGTGCCCGCACTCCAGAAGGCAGTACTTCTTCTTTATACGAAGCCTCCTGCGCATCAAAGCGCTCAGCACATGGCATGGAAACCACACGCACACGACATCCTTCTGCCTCAAGCGTCTGAGCCGCAGCAACTGCCAGCGACACTTCCGAGCCAGTTGCAAGGAAAATGAGTTCCGGCGTACCAGCACAGTCACGCAAGATATACGCTCCACGCGCAATCGCAGCTACCTGCTCAGGAGTACGCTCCATAAAAGGTAAATTCTGGCGGGAAAGAGAGAAGCAAGATGGATGCGCAGAATCTTCAAGAGCACATGCCCAGGCCACCGCCGCTTCGATCGTATCACAGGGACGCCATACACGCACACCAGGAGTCAGACGCAAAGCCGCTACCTGTTCTACAGGTTGGTGTGTGGGGCCATCCTCACCCACACCGATAGAATCATGCGTCAAGATCCAGATTACTCTAAGCTCCATGAGGGCACTCAGACGAATGGCATTTTTAGCATAATCAGAAAAAATCAGGAATGTGCCCGCATACGGAATAAAACCGCCATGCAAAGCAATACCATTCATCATGGCACCCATTGCGAATTCACGAACCCCATAGGAAAGGTAGTTGCCTTCCCACGTATCGGGCGCAATAGTACGAGAAGCACTCGTTGCCGTGCCCACAGAACCAGAAAGATCTGCCGCACCTCCAATCAATTCGGGAAGCGCAGGCACAAGTACTTCAAGAACACGCTGTGACGCGACACGTGTTGCGATATTTTCTTTTTTCTCTGAAGCCGAAAGAATATATTCCTGAAGTTTTTGCTGCCAGTCTTCTGTCAGCTCTCCCCGCATACGCCGCTGAAATGCTGTTGCCAGCTCAGGATATGCCTGTGCGTACAGTGCAAAACGCGCATCCCAGTCTTTTTCCAGGGCATCACCAGCTTTGCGGGCATCCCAGGCAGCTTTTATCTCTTGAGGAATGGCAAAGGGAGGTTCTGTCCAGCCCAAAGCTGTACGGGTTGCCTCTATCTCTGCTGTCCCCAGCGGAGAACCATGACTTTTGGCAGAATCGACCTTGGGAGAACCAAAACCTATCTTTGTACGGCAAACAATCAGACTGGGACGCTCTTCTTCTGCAACAGCAGCAGCCAAAGCAGCATCCAGCGCAGCGGCATCATGCCCATCGACAGCATCAACCACATGCCAGCCATACGCACGAAAACGTGCCGCCACATCTTCATCGAACCAGCCGTCAATCTGACCATCAATAGAAATACCATTGGCATCATAAAGGGCAATAAGCCTGCCAAGCTTCAATGTTCCGGCGAGAGAGCAGGCCTCATGAGAAATACCTTCCATCATACAGCCGTCGCCCAGAAAAACATAGGTTCTGTGATTGACAATCTCATGACCCGAACGGTTGAACTGCGCTGCCAGCAAACGTTCTGCCACAGCCATTCCCACCGCAGAGGCTATCCCCTGCCCAAGAGGGCCAGAGGTTGTTTCCACACCTGGCGTTACCCGATATTCAGGATGACCTGGGGTACGGCTCCCCAACTGGCGAAAGTTTCGGATATCGTCCAAAGAAAGTTCATAACCTGTCAAGTGCAACAGGGCATAGAGCATTGCAGAGGCATGACCATTGGAAAGAACGAAGCGATCCCTGTCAGGCCATTGAGGGTTGCTGGGATTGTGGCGCAAGACATTTCGCCACAGCGCTTCGGCCATATCAGCCATTCCCAGCGGAGCACCAGGATGACCGGATTTTGCTTTTTCAACAGCATCTATCGCCAGAAAACGGACAGCATTTGCAAGCTCCCTGCGGGTCGGCATAACTTTTTCCTTTTGCTAATCATTTCTCTGTAAAAAACGACACCATATACACTCAGCGCTGCACATCAGCCACCGCTTTTTGAAAAACTGCCAAACGTTCTGCATAGGGGGGATGCGCAAAAAATGAAGAGCCAGAAACAAGAACATCTGCCCCACTGGAAACAAGGCGCGCCGCATTTGCTGGCGTCACGCCTCCGTCTACCTGAATTTTTACAGATACGGCATTGTGTGAATCCAGAATACGCCGCGCACGCATCACACGCTCATAGGTAACAGGAATAAAATTCTGTCCAGAAAAGCCTGGATTTACTCCCATAATCAGTACCATATCCACGTCCTCGCCAATCCATTCCAGCATCGCGAGTTGTGTCGCCGGATTCAAGGCCACACCAGCCTGCATTCCCAAACGGCGAATTTCAGTGAGCGTACGCTGCAAGTGCCGTGTTGCTTCGGCATGAACAACCAGCATGTCGGCTCCAGCATCACGCAAAACCTCAAGAGAGCTCTCTGGTTGTTCTATCATGAGGTGTGCATCGAAAAAAAGATCACTGCGAGAACGCCAAGCCTCGATTATCCTAGCTCCAAACGTGAGTTTGGGAACATAAAGACCATCCATCACATCAAACTGAGCCCATACCAGCACACCCCC
>CAMTOM010000093.1 GCA_947074125.1 uncultured Desulfovibrionaceae bacterium | reverse complement strand
TCAGGAAGTGCTTAACGGATGTGGTATGTTGAAAAAAAGCTTACAATAGAGCATAGACAGATAGGTTGAGAGCCTGGAAAGGATTCCCTGTGTTTTTTGCGGATGGGTATCGACCATTGTTAGGATCATATTTTTGTGATCGGGAAACTAAATGTTGCTGTGTTCTTGATATGGGTATTTCAGGAGGAGTGTTTTTCAGAAAGCTATATTTGTGAATGTATTATGTCTTAAAATATAATACATATGACTAGAGTAGTAATGTGTATGCTCACAAATATATATTTGTGAGCATTTTTTTATTATGCATTATTGTTTGTTGTTTATATAAAGTGAAAAATTAATATGATATATGCATATTATTGACATATATAGAATGTAAATTATGTATTTTTATATAGTTTACTTGGTGAATGATATTCTTAATATTGAAACTTGATAGTAAAAAATATTCTGAACTGGAGATATTATGGTTGCTCAAAGTGTGGCAGATGTTTTTGTAGCAGAAATGGCTGCTGCTGGTATTCGGCGAATGTATGGTATTGTCGGCGACAGTTTGAATCCTCTTTCAGATGCTTTGCGCCGTAGCGGTAGCATTGAATTTATTCATGTGCGCCATGAAGAAAGCGCGGCTTTTGCCGCTGGTGCAGAAGCACAGCTTTCAGGATTGCCCGTGGCGTGTGCTGGTTCAAGTGGTCCTGGGCATGTACATCTTGTCAATGGTCTGTATGATTGCCAGCGCAGTTATGCTCCCGTATTGGCTCTGGCTTCCATGATACCGACAGCCACGCATGGTTTGGGATATTTTCAGGAAACACATCCACAGCTCCTGTTTCGGGATTGCAGTTGCTATAATGAACATGTTGCCAGCCCGCAACAGGTACCGCATATGTTACGCCATGCTTTACAAAGTGCTATCAGTCGACGCGGTGTTGCGGTATTGAGCGTGCCTGGAGATGTGCTGGCAATGGAAGCAGTAGGCGCTTCCCAGGCGCCACAGTATGTCTTTCCTGAGCCCTCAAGACCGCACTCGGATTCTGTGCACAAACTGGCGGAGGCAATCAATAGCGCCAAAAGCGTAACGCTGTATTGCGGCTCAGGCTGTCAGGATGCGGCGGATGTGATTCTTGAGCTGGCAAGAAAGATTAAAGCTCCCGTGGCCTATGCGTGGCGGGGTAAGCAGTGGATTGAGCCAGAAAATCCTTATGCGGTAGGAATGATAGGTTTTGTGGGTTTTGGGGGTGCTACGTATGCGATACACCAGTGTGAGCTATTGCTGTTGTTGGGAACAGACATGCCTTTTTCTGGGCTGTATCCTAAGGATGTCTTGAAAATTCAGGTCGATGTTCGTAGCGAGCATTTGGGCAGGCGGACGGATATTGCCATGGGCATCCATGCGGATGTAGGGGTGTTGGTACAGGAGGTATTGCCTTTGGTGCATGAAAAGAGCAGCACTGCCCATCTGGAAAGTGCCTTGCAGCAGACGCAGACATCGCGGGATACGCTACAGCAGGCAATCGTAGAGGGGATCAAGGGGGAAAAAATACGTCCAGAGGCCTTGACTGATGCGATCAACAAATACGCGGCAAGAGATGCCATTTTCACCATAGATACAGGTTTGAATAGTATTTGGGCGGCACGCTATCTTCATGCGACGTACGAACGCCGTTTTCTGGGTTCATTTACACATGGTTCTATGGGGAGTGCGCTGCCTATGTCGCTTGGGGCGCAGTTACTGCATCCCGAACGACAGGTTGTTGCATTGTGTGGTGATGGGAGTATGGGCATGTGTATGGGTGAGTTACTGACTATCGCCCAATATAAATTACCTGTGAAGATATTTCTCTACAATAATGGCTGTCTTGGCTTTATTAACTATGAAATGAAGCTGGAGGGCTATTCGAGATTTGCTACCGAGCTTGTGAATCCTGATTTTGCCAGGATTGCTCAGACAATAGGCATGACGGGCATACGTGTCACAAAGACTGAGGAGCTTGAAGAGGCTGTAAAAAGAGCCTTTATGACTGAAGGAGCTGTTTTTGTAGATGTCTGCACTGACCCAGAGAGGATGCCTTGACAGCAAGAGGGTGTTCTTCAAAGAGTATTTGAGAGTTATGGAAGGTATTTCATAGCGAGAATAATGCGTATCGGCTGGAGATTCAGATATGACGGTGAATCTTCAGCCGATACAAGTATAGGGAGGGGATATGAGAGGCTTATATTTTCATAGTCGTTTTGATCTCTTGGAGTACTCCAGGAATATTGATGCCTTGTGGGCATGCTGGTAAACATTTATTACACTGGGTGCAGGCAGGAACGCCGTTGCCATAGCGGCCGCCATGTACAAACTCAATACGGCGTTTGGCCGGTTCCATATTGCCGTTCCATTTATACTGGTTCCAGGGAATCATGAGTTGTGCAACAGCGACTTCTTCCGGACAGGCAAGGCGGCAATAGTTACAGCCAGTACAGGGTACGGCATTATAGTCGGTACGCAGGTGCTGTATCATTTGTGCGAGGATTTTGCGTTCTTCCGGTCGCATCATCTCTACGGCAGCATGTTTGGCATAAGTAAGATTGTCTATCACATGAGGCATGGCGCTCATGCCACTCAAGACCGTGCTGATTTCTGGCATGTCCCAGAGGTAGTTAAAAGCCCATGCCACATCATGGTATTTTTGCGGAGAGGTTTCCAGAATTGCTTTGGCTTTGGGAGGGAGGCTGGCAAGAAAGCCGCCACGTAAGGGTTCCATGGCAATAACCCCCATGCCTCTGTCGTAAGCTTGCTTGATGCCAACAAGTCCTGCTTCGTACTCCACATCAAGATAGTTCATTTGGAGCTGGCAAAACTCCCAGTGAGGTGTGTATTGCAGGACTTTTTTAAAGATGGGAGATGGCGCATGAAGCGAGAAGCCCATATGTTTGATTTTGCCCTGCTCTTTTGCTTTTTCGATCAAATGAGGGATGTTAAATCGGGTAATGGCACCATTCCAGCCATCAATTGTAATGGCATGCAGGAGATAAAAATCAATAGCATCTGTTTGCAGTTCTTCGAGCTGTTGATTCAGGATGCGATCAAAATCTCCTGCTTTTTCCATTTGCCACCATGGGAATTTCGTCGCCAGCCAGACTTTTTCCCGATAGCCATTTTGCAGGATGCGTCCTGTGATGCCCTGGCTTTTCCCTTTGGAATAAACATGTGATGTGTCAATGTAGTTCAGACCATTATCAATGGCGTGCCGTACCATCGTTTGGAATGTCGCTTCATCAGGTTCTCCAGAGGGAAGAAAAGGGGGGCGCATCATGCCAAAGCTGAGTGCAGAAACCAGTACGCCTGTTTGCCCCATGGGGCGGTATTGCATACTTGGCTTGTAGTTTCTGATATTATCGAGAGGAGTGGCCTCGGAGGCAGCAGGGCGGGCAAGCAGGTTGCTCGGCAGTGCTGTTCCTGCTGCTGCCAGTAGTGCTGAAGATGTAATGAATGTTCTTCTGTTCATGGGCTCTCCTTATTTGTACCTCATTCACCTGTATACTTGAAACAAGTATACAGGTTTCAGGGCGGGAGTCACCATCTGATATTCTCATATTATTGCCCATTTCTCGTTATGCTAGGGCATTATTTCTTTACTGTCATGATGTTGTTCTTTTGCGCCAGCTTAAAAAATGCAGCAGGGCAAATATGGCATGTATGATCATATAATAGATGAGAAGTATGGCAAAGGCTTCATGGATATCCAGCAGCCAGTGAAGGTTTCGGGGATGGGAAGGAGTCCAGCCAGAAAACCAGATGGCGCCAGTAAGAGAAGTAATAAGCAGAATAATCATGCCCACACCATGAATAAGAGCCCGTAAACCTGCAGGGCGTGGGAGAATAAGGCGCAGATGGACGCATTGACGCAAATCTTCCATAACGTTTTTGAAGCCACCCGTTGTGAAAGGGAAAAAATATCGCAAGCCGCGCTTTGCCAGTACCCGTGCCACGAAAATAAAAGCCAGTGTTGCGGTAAGCATGCCGCCGATAACATGGTACCATGAGAAAAGGATCTCAGTAGAATTGCCGATATCATCGAGATGTTTAACGGAAGTTTCAGAAGCACTTATGAATTGTAGTATACTGAAGAAAATGAGAGTAATATGTAATATGCGCATTCCTGGAGTGTGGTAAAATCCTAAAAAACGCCAAAAAAGTGTACAATATTTTTTCATATCTATCTCCCGTAAAATTATTGCTGTAGCATATGATAAGAATAAGTATTATTGTGCTCTACATCTCAATGAGGGGGCGTTTTTGCGTTCTTATGATTACTTAGGCATCTTCTGTATGCTGTCTATAGCTGTACAGTAAAGTGGAGATTTTTTAGCGTATACTCAGATAGTAGAGCAGCGTTATAAGAATCATGCTCGCCGCACGCAGCCCCTGATTGGCAAGAATGAGAAAGAAAGCGCGCTGTGGTGAGAAAAAAGCGGCATATGCAGGGAATTGATGGCGGAGCGCACGCATGGGAGTGGAAAGAATATTGCCCACAAGGAGAGCCAGTACGATTTCTTCAGGAGCCACAGTTCCAAGATGAAGGACAGATCCAGCGGCTCCCAGTGCGGCTCCCAGTTCTGCGGCAAGATGAAGTACGATAATCCCCATGGTTTCGGGACGTAAAAACGAAAGCCAGTTGGCATGGGCAGCCATCCAGCGTTCGGCAAGGGCAAAAAAGCCGTATTGATGCAGGACGTACATGACAGTGTAGATGGGAACAGTAATCCCGATTACGCGTGGCAGGCGGTGAAGAAAGCGCTTCCATGCCTTGGCAGGTGCGTTTCGCCAGTGTGTTTGCGAGGGAGGCTCATGCGATGGAGGGGGCGTTTCGAGGAGATGTTTGGGTATGGCTTGTGGTGGTAAAAGGGAGCGGGAAAGAAGAAGGGTGAAGAGCGTTCTTATAATGGCGGCGAGAAGTGTCAGGAGAATATAGATAAGAGTCGGCCATCCTAACACTGGCCAGATAAGCAGAAACAGTGTTGGGGTATGTAAGAGATAGGCAGGCAGGGCAGAGAAAAGGTTGGTGAGCAATACTTCTCGAAATGAAAGCTCTCCTGATTCTATTTGTCTGGCGAGGAAGGCATTGGCGGAAGCAGATGACACAAAAGAGAGGGCAAAAGCCGCTCCGGCTGGTTCGCGCAAATGCGCCAGTCGTGCCAGCGGCGAAGCCAGTCGTGCCAAAGTCTGCGTCCAGCGCAAACTTTCCAGGAGGGCGGCAATGAAAAGACCTGCTGTCAGTCCTAACAGGAGGCGCAGTAAAGGAAGGCAGAGACCTGTCCAGAGCGCATCAGGCTCCATTAACTCTGATTCTCCTCATATTGCATGCCAATGTCTTCGGGCAGGTTTTTTTGGCTGGCCTGTGTTCGTGCCAGAACATCACAGCGCTCATTTTCAGGGTGCCCAGCATGTCCTTTTAACCAGTGAAAGGTCACATCGTGTGTTTGCAAAAAGGGAAGAAGGGCTTCCCAGAGATCTTTATTTTTGACAGGCTTTTTATCGCTTTTACGCCAACTGTTTTTTTGCCAGCTTGCGAGCCAGCCTTTACGGATGGCATTGCAGACATATTGTGAATCGCTGAAAAGGTCGACAGCGCATGGTTCTTTGAGGGCGCGCAATGCTTCAAGAACAGCGGTAATTTCCATCCTGTTGTTGGTCGTGAGCAAAAAGCCCCCAGAGAGTTCTTTTTCGTGCGTGCTGCCTGCCAGACGCAAAAGAACACCCCAGCCGCCAGGGCCAGGGTTGCCAAGACAGGAACCGTCGGTATATGCGAGAACATTTTTTTTCATAGTGTCATGAAGAGGCTGATGGTGAGGGAAAGTGCGTAAAAGGTATCTTCTGTGGTGCAGTATTGCCGATGTCGCACCTGGGTGCTGAAAACATTGGGACTGTGACATATTTCTGTTTTTGTCGCAAGATTGCTCCAGTAGCTCTCCTTTGTTCTTCAGAAATGTTGGCTGATAGACATAAAAAGAAGAATTGCAAGTTTAAATATTTTGCGATATGTAGTATAATCATATGTTATAAAGAGTTTTTTGATCGTGCTATTGCAAATGCCGTTCTTTGGGAACGTATACGATATTGGTGTATCATGAAGAATTTGCTTCTTCTTTGGGCTGTGTTTGTGGTCTTGTTGTGCGCTCCTGTAAAGGCAGCTTCTCAAGAAGGTCTTTGTGGGAATTTTTTCCTGTATGATGTGACGAAGAAGATGCAGGGCGTGAAAAGGCTGTCTGCGGCATTCACCCCGCGTAACCGTAGGGATTTTATGGAAACGCCTCTTGTGGCTAGTGG
>CAMTOM010000092.1 GCA_947074125.1 uncultured Desulfovibrionaceae bacterium | reverse complement strand
CAAACGCCTCTGGTGTCGTTTCTGTTGCCCTCAATCCCTCCTGCTAGGGCTGGCAGCATGGATATTCCCCAAGGGCTACGCCCTCCACTGGCATTCTGCTTCCTGCACTGGCTGCCGTCAGATCCCCTGCCGTCAGGCCTGCTCACTGGCTCTAGACCCGCGACACACCAATCGCCGAGATTGCACCTTGTGTGGTGCCTGCACCAAGACATGTGCTGCCTATGGGAAAGCTCTTTCTCTTACCTACAAAACAAAAAAGCGCTGAATACACAGCGCTCTTTTGCAATATGTTCTGCGACACCCAGACCTTGCCTGGCGTGACTTCTCTCACCAGGCAGGCAGGGTGCGCACAATTTTCCGTCTAGCTTCCCTGTACAGGCTTTGCTTTGGTAATCACCGTTGCAAGGCTCGCCACTGTGCCAGAAATATCGGTTAAGTTAGAAGGAACAATCAGAGTGTTCGCCTCTTTAGCCATCTTGCCGAACTGCTCAATATAGCTTTCTGCCACACGCAGGTTCAGGGCTTCCATGCCACCTTCTGCCTGTAAACTGGCAGCCACAGCAACAATACTTTTTGCCGTTGCTTCTGCAACTTTCTCAATAAGTGCCGCCTCACCTTCTGCGCGATTTTTCATAGCCATGCATTCACCTTCAGAAGCGGCAATCGCAGCAGCTTTTTGCCCTTCTGCGATTTTAATAAGAGCCTGCTGCTCACCTTCAGCACGATTGATCGCAGCTTCTCTATCACCTTCAGAAGAGGCTACCAACGCTCTTTTTTCACGCTCTGCACGCATCTGCATTTCCATAGCCTTGGCAATATCGACAGGAGGCTGAATATCACGAATTTCATAACGCAATACTTTAACACCCCAGTTCAAGGAGGCATTATCTACAGCCTGCAAAACCATACTATTGATATTGACGCGCTCCTCAAATGTCTTGTCAAGCTCCAGACCACCAATGACAGAACGCACGAGAGGATGGGCGAGCCGAAATGCAGCAAACAAACAGTCTTAAACATCAGTGACCACCTTTACAGGATTCACGTACATAATAAACAACACGACATCAAGAGAAAGTATCAAAAGGTCCTTAGGAAGACCAGACTGCTTAGGTACCAACAATGTCAGAGATTTCAAGGAAAGGACGTAGGCAACACGATAGAAAACAAGAATCACAAAATGCAGACCTGCTTCATACGCAACAAGATATTTTCCGAGGCGCTCAACAATCATCACACTCTTATTCGGAACAATCACAATAGATTTCCAAATAGTGAAAAGCACAAAAAGAATAAGCAGAACAAAACCTACAGGAATACCAGCAAAATCAAACACTACATGCCTCCTCTATTCACACTCATAACCAAATGAAGTTGTACACAACCCGCAACACAACGCGAGTCTACCTTTATACGCATATGAATATCTCATACGCATATTATTTTTCTTCCTCCTGACTCGCTGGCAATGGCGTGACAGACAGGCAGAGATTGTTTTCTTTCCAGCCCGTTACCAGCACATTTTCACCAACAGCGATGGCAGATGAAGGAGAAGCCGCAGGCCAAAAGGTATCGGCAAGGCTGACACGTCCTTGTGCTCCAGTCATATCCCACTCTACAACACGAGCAATCTTGCCTGTATAGGGGCACTCCACAGATTCAGCCATAATGGGAGGTTTTTTGCGCTTGTGCAAAAAGTAAATCCCTATACAGGGCAATATCGCAAATATAGCGAGCGCCACGACAAAGGGAGCTCCCAGATATGCCACACAAGCAGCTCCCAACGCCCCTACGGCAAAAGCAACAAAGGTAAGCTGGAAACTGAAAAGCTCAATAATCAAAAAAAGCGCCGCAACGCCGATCCAATGCCAGAAGACGACTTCAAACATATTCCCTCCTCCAAATGCTCAATACCGCGCAGCACACAGCCCCCAAGCCAGGTAAAGCACATTTGCTATTCATTTTGCAAGCAAGGCACTCCTTTCTCTCTTCAAAAAACAGACAGGACTATTTTTTTCAGGCATGAAAAAGCCCCGCTTTGCGGGGCTTTCAGCTTCTTAATATTCCATCTAGGCTGTACCCACAATCTTACCAGCAAAACGCATGCCTTCTTCTGTCTCTACACGATACACTTGAACGGCATACTCTTCATTATCACTGCACTGTGGACAGCCATCAGTCACAAGCAAACAATAAGGATCAAGCTCCAGAGGATCAATACCCACACTTTCCAAAACTTTTTTCGCCTGTCCCTTCTCCCAGAGTACCGGGGCACCACAACGAACGCATTCCACCATCAACATATCAGGGTCAACGTCAGGCTGGGGCAATGGCTGAATGGAGGACGTCGAGTTCTTCAATTTTGCATTACGCATATTCTCCTCCTTGTAAGGTCTTTCACGCTTAACCACTGCTTTCTTTATATAAGAATCCCCACCACAAACGCAAGAGGAAGATGCTAATAATTCCGAAAAGCACTTCTCCCTCTTGCATTCCTTTTTTCTGCAACCTACACTCATCGTATGATACAACATAAGAATGCCATAACCCTACTGCCCCAAGCCCTCCGCAATCAGATCGCTGCCGGAGAAGTCGTTGAGCGTCCTGCAAGCGTTGTCAAAGAGCTGGTGGAAAACAGCCTTGATGCCAATGCAACAGAAATCCATGTCCGCCTGGAAAATGGGGGGCAAAGCCTCATTCGTATTCAGGATAATGGTGAGGGGATTCACAGCGAAGATCTGGAGCTGGCCGTCACACGACATGCCACCAGCAAGATTGCCTGTTTTGATGACTTGATGCACCTTGCTTCCTATGGTTTTCGCGGTGAGGCGCTGCCAAGTATTGCTTCTGTCTCACGCTTGCGTATGACCTCTACTCCCCTTCTGCCCGATGGCTCTCGTGGCGATGCCCACTTTATTCAGGTCGACTATGGCACTCTCAAAGAACAGGGGCCTGCTGCCTTGCATCAGGGAACAATTATTGAAGTTCGCGACCTTTTCGCGACCACTCCCGCACGCCTCAAATTTCTCAAAACTCCCGCCACAGAGCATAAACGTGCTCAGGAATGGCTCACGCGCCTCGCCCTTGCGCGCCCTGATGTCGGCTTTACGCTGGCAGTGGGTGAAAAAGATATTCTGCGTTTCCCACCAAAAGAAACGCTACAGACACGCATTGCCCATATCTGGCCCCCGCTTATCGTAGAAGCACTGCGCCCCTTTGACATGACACGTCACGGCATACATACTTGGGGGCTTGCGGCTCTCCCCTCAGTAAGCCAGCCCAAGAATGACCGCCAGCTCTGTTATGTCAATAAACGTGCCGTCTCTGATAAACGCCTGAGTGCGGCCATTCGCGAAGCCTACAAAGGACGCCTGACCACACGCGATCATCCGCAAATTCTTCTCTTTGTTGATATGGATGCACAGGATGTCGATGTCAATGTACACCCTGCAAAATCTGAAGTGCGCTTTCGAGACGAATCGGCAGTCTTTTCCGCCGTACTCTATGCAGTACGCTCTGCTCTTGATGCGAGCCATGACGCTCTCATTGCCCCCCGTCCTTCACCAGAACATCATACGACTCCATCACCTCAGGGTTTTTGGGGCAATGTAGACAATCTCACACATACACCAGAAAAAGATGCTTGCTATACTGACTCTTCTTCCATCCCTCCCCAAACACATCTTGCATTCCCTCTTTCTGAAGCAGACACATCACCCCAAACGCCTCCCGTCAAACACGAAACAGAATTTCCATCGCCTTTTCACGCGATTCATACGTCTCCTCATCGAGGACTACAAGAACCCAGGGCTTCATATGAAAGCACTCCATCACAACAGCCCCAGTGGTTGCCTCCTCCCTCTGAAATCACACATGCTGCCCTCGACACTGAACAAGAACAATATGTCACAACAACACAAGACTCCGTTGCACCTGTAGCATCTCCCCAGACTATTATTGAAGACTATCACTATCTGGGACAAATCGCACAAACCTATTTGATACTGCGCGATGCCCAGCAAAATCTTCTTCTTCTTGATCAACATGCCGTCCATGAACGTATTTTGTATACACGCTTACACAAAGAAGGTTTTGCCGGATCAGCCCAATTACTTGTGTTACCTCTCGTGCTTGCGGTACACCCCACAGAGGAAGAACATTTTTTTACCTTGCGCCCTACACTTGAACGCCTTGGTTTCATTGGCAACACAACACGTGGGCAACTTGAAATTCAGGCCATTCCTCCTCTCCTTGACAGAACAGAAGCACAGCAATTTCTTCGGGAAGCGCTTGCCGGACGCAAAGATGACCTCAACGCCCTCTTCATTTCCATGGCCTGCAAAGCCGCCATCAAGGCTGGTCAGATATTAAGCGATGATGAAGCTGCCGGTCTCATTGAACAATGGCTCCATCTTCCGGATAAAGATTACTGTCCTCATGGGCGCCCTTGTATTTTGCGCTTCAGCGCACATGATCTGGAAAAGCTGTTTAAGCGCAAAAAATAAAAATCCCGCACAAAGTACGGGATCCTGTATTCCAAGCAAAGACAGAAAGTTTCTTACGGCTCAATAACTTCCTGCCCCCCCATATACGGTACAAGTACCTTGGGAATGCGCACACTGCCATCTTTTTGCTGATAGTTTTCCAATACCGCTGCCATGGTACGCCCCGTAGGCAGGCCTGAACCATTAAGCGTATGTAAAAATGCCGGTTTCGCACTACCAGAGCGAAAACGAATATTGGCACGACGCGCTTGAAAATCGGTACAATTGGAACAGGAAGATATTTCCCGATAGGTATTCTGTCCTGGCAGCCAAACTTCAACATCATAGGTCTTTGCCGAGCTAAAGCCCATATCACCAGTACAAAGCACTATCGTCCGATACGGCAACTCAAGACGCTCCAGCAAACTTTCTGCATGACGCCGCATATTCTCAAGCTGGGTAAACGAATCATCAGGATGGGCAAAACGCACCATTTCCACCTTGATAAACTGATGCTGACGAATCAGGCCTTTGGTATCCTTACCGTATGCGCCAGCCTCAGAACGAAAACAGGGCGTTGCAGCGCAATAGCCTCTGGGAAGATCCTGCTCATCCAAAACTTCACCAGCATGCATATTCGTGAGGGGAACTTCTGCTGTAGGGATAAGAAAATAATCCCAGCCCTCAAGCTTAAAAAGATCTTCCTCAAACTTGGGGAGCTGCCCTGTACCTGTCATGGTCGCACGATTCACCATATACGGAGGCGCAATCTCCTGATAGCCTTCTTCCATATGCGCATTCAGGAAAAAGTTTACCAAAGCACGTTCCAAACGCGCTGCCCACCCCAGCATCACGACAAAACGACTGCCTGTCAGACGACTGGCACGCTCAAAGTCAAAGCCACCCAATGCGCTCCCAATCTCCCAATGCTCTCGCACGGAGAAATCAAAATCTCGCCCTTTTCCCCATCGGACAACTTCTGGATTTTCAGTTTCATCCCTGCCCACAGGCACAGAAACATCAGGAATATTTGGTGTCTGCATGAGCCAGCTTTCAACAGCAAGCTTGGCATCTTCGGTTGCCACATCAAGCTCTTTAATGCGGGCAGAAAGCTTGCCAAGCTCCTCCATCATATGTTCTGCACTCTCACCAGCACGCTTAAGACGGGCAACTTCTGTAGAAGCCGCATTCCTCTGGCTTTTCAATGCTTCAACTTCACCTAGCAAACGCCGCCGTGTTTCATCCAGTTGATGGAAAACTGCAACATCCTGAGAAGAATGGCGATCTGCTAACGCTTTCGCCAAAAGCTCTGGAGTTTTCTGCACAAGGCGTAAATCTATCATCTCACCGCTCCCTGATAGTCATCAGTATTGCTCGAAACTTGTCATGCTCAATACTTCCCCGTATGCTCATGCCCGATCATTCATAGTAAAACAACCAAACACACAATACGAAAAACCGCTAACCTTACCAGCCCCCATGAGTCAGGAATTTCCATGCAAAAACATACTCTCCTTATAAAAATTTAAGGACATATTTTTCCAGCAAGCCACGTACTGGAAAAAGAACTTATGGATATTGCTAACAGCGCCCTTGGCAATGTCGCAGATATCTCACTTCTGGAACGGGAAAATGACATGCTCCGCATTTGTTTTGAAGGAATTTACTTTCCAGTAGAAGAAACTCTTGAGTGCATCACAAAACACCTCCATACAACAAGCCAGGGAAAACTGGACATTATTGACCTTGAAGCATGGACACTCACCCCCCATTACATTAACGGAAAAAATACCACCTCAAATACGTTCCCATTAACCAAACACCAGCAATTTCCCTGACCCTAATTA
>CAMTOM010000091.1 GCA_947074125.1 uncultured Desulfovibrionaceae bacterium | reverse complement strand
AAATAGGAAAGAGGAGGCATCTGCCTCCTATTTTAGTTATGAACAAAGGAGAATTTTTTTCTTCCCCTGGCAAGAATCTTTTGCGTGATATTATTCGTATGCAACAAGCAACATACAACCAATACACACAACAACACCGTAGAGCATGAAAGGCCAGAAGGTACGGCGCAAAATAGGCCCTTCATTACCAATCATACCCAGCACAGCACAGACAGCAACAATGTTATGGATACAAATCATGTTACCCATAGCACCACCAACACCCTGAGCAGCAACGATAATGAAATGCTTTGTGGCATTATATCCCAGTGTAGAGGCCACGCCCCACTGGAAGTCTGCAAACAGCATATCAGAAACGGTGTCAGAACCAGTAATAAAGGCACCCAGACCACCAACAAAAGCAGCCAGGAACGGCCAGGCATTACCTGTCAGCTCAGCCATAAACGGTGGCATTGCCATTGGCATGGAGGGCAAAGCCGCACCGTCAACACCAGCGGTATTCACGCCACTGCCACGGAAAATAGCAACCAGTGCCACTGCGGCGATCAAGGCGATAGTAGGAGCCTTCATCTTGGCAAGGGCAGTACCCCAAGCCTGTGCTACCTGAGAACCTGTCATGCGGTGCATGAAGATAATCAGAATGGAAACCAGGATAAAGGGAATGGTTCCAGGCAGATTCAGAAGAGCCAGCTTTGATGTGACACCCTGGAAACCAAGAATGTCAGTCATACCCACACTGAACATGGGATTCGTCACAATAGGCTTCAACTGGAAAACAGGAACACGAGTAATAACAAGCAACAGACCACACAAAACATAAGGAGACCAAGCCATCGCCTGACTCATATGTTCCTTGTATTCTGTCGCAGAGCTGGCAGCAATTTCACCAGTCCATTCAGGATTCCATTCAGAAGCTGGGGAAAACTGCCAATTTTCCTTGGGAGTGCAAATACCAGCCTTGGTGAGGAATACAAGTACACCAAGACCAATAATACCACCCAACATGGAGGGCAGTTCAGGACCAACAGTCCAGGCAAGAATCAGATAAGGCACAACAAAACAGACAGATGCCATCAGGCAGTAAGGCCAGATCGCAAAGCCTTCTTTCCAGGATTTATTTTTGCCAAAAAAGCGTGTCATGAAGCCCAGCATGAAGATGGGCAGGATGAAGGCCATGGGCAAGTGCATAATTGTTGCATATTCACCAATGGTCTTGAAAACCAAAGCAGGATCATTGGTTTGCAGTGCAGTCATACCCACATCTTTAAGTGTTACAAAGCCCTGCAAAACAGGTGTACCTACCGCACCAAAAGTTACGGGAACACTATTATAGGTAAGACAGAGTACAGCAGCACACAATGGAGGGAAACCCAATCCCAGCAAGAGCGGAGCTGCCAAGGCCGCAGGCGTACCAAAGCCTGCCGCACCTTCAATAAAGGCCGCGAACATGAAACCAATAATAATGGCCTGCACGCGACGGTCAGGACTGACACGTTTCATACCAGCCTGAATGGTTTCCATAGCGCCACTGAACTGCATGGTGTAGTAAATCAGCAGTGCACCAAAAACGATAATCAGCACCCCAATGGCAGTAATCGTGCCCTGAATGGAAAGAGCCAGAATACGCATAGGCTCCAGTCCCCAAACAGTTGCTGCGAGAACTACTCCCACAAGAAAAGCGAGCGGCATCGCACGCGTGGAAGGCCAGCGAAGACCTGCCATCAGAATCAGAGCCAAAAGAATGGGCAAAAATGCCAAAAGCGCGAGTAGAGAAATGGGCATAGAAACTCCTCCCTAAAAAGGTATCTAAAGAACAGCAGTGTACACACTGCACGACCTGGAACCTTAGCCGGATCTTTTACCATCTCCGCCATTAAAGTATTACGACTTTAATGGACGCCGCGCCCCTTACGGGGACTTGTTGCATGCCTCCCATGAAGGGCACAGGAGGCATGCAAAATCCTTATTGTGACGAGTCACAAAATTATTTTTTCATATTTTCCGCAAGGAGTTCTGAAATATGCGAGATTTTCAGACGCAAACCTTTCTTTTCGACCCCACCCCGCAACTGCATAACACAACCAGGGCAGTCCATGACAACACGGCTTGCGCCTGTTGCCTCAATATTCTGGAGTTTCTTTTCCAGAATCTGTGCGGATATTTCAGGGAATTTTACAGAGTAACTTCCGCCAAATCCGCAGCATACTTCTTCTTCTGCACAAGGCACATACTCAGCCGCATCCTTGATAAGATTGCGAGGTGCTTCATGCACATTCAGTCCACGACACAGATGGCACGAGGCATGATATGTCACCTTTTCGCCACTGTTAGTGAAGTTTTCAGGCGTCAATTTGAGCACATCGTGCACAAATGAACTGTAGTCCATAATCTTTTCGGCAAATTTCTGAGAAGCATGAGCGCTTCCAGAATGCGCCAAAAGCTCTGGATACGAATGCTTCAAATGCGAAGCACAACTCGCACACAACGTGATAATCGCATCATAATTCTGCCCTTCAAAGGCACGAATGTTCTGCTCTGCAATATCCAGCGAGGTAGCGCGCTGCCCCATCATTTCCAGGGGAAGACCACAGCACGTCTGATCCATGGGGAATTCCACAGCAACATTATGCGCAGCCAAGAGCTTAACACAGGCTTCCAGTTGTTCAGGATAAATAAAGTCCTGAGCGCAGCCGCCAAAAATGGCAACACGGAAACGCGGGTTCGGCAGTGAAGGCTTAATGGCAGAAAAGCGATCACGGAACGCACGGGACGCAATCGCGGGCAAGGCTTTGAAATCATGCTTGCCCAAGAGGAATGCGGGCAGATGACGCTGGAAAGCCCCGCCGCCAGTGAATGGCAATTGAGAGAACTTGGCAAACTTGAGCAATGAGTGGAAAACCTTACGGTTTTTCATGGCAGCCGATGCCATAGAGCCTATCGCATCACTCCCATTTTCCTCAACAAGACGACTGCGAATTTCGCGAATCAGGCGAGGCAGATCAATACCCCCCGCACAGATATTCTTACAGGACTCACAGCCAATACAGTTCTGGCTCAGAGCTTTTGCCTTCTCTTTGCCGTGGAAGAAATAGGTCAGAATCAGACCTATCGCGCCAATATAAATGTAGCCCATCTTGTGACCGCCAATCATGCGATACACAGGGCACACATTGGAGCAGGCGCCACAACGCACACAGCGGAAAATCTGGGAGAACAAAGGATCTTTGGCAATGGCAGTACGCCCATTATCCAAAAACACCACATGCATCACCTTGCGACCACCCTGTGCAGAAGCGCATTCACCAGCACCACAGACCCAGTTAACATACGAAGTCAGGCGCTGTGCTGTAGCATTACGTGGCAATACCTGCAAAGCTGTCATCGCCACATCAAGTGTGGGGATCAGCTTATCCAGACCAGCCAGCGCAACATGCACACGCGGCAAAGTTGTCACCATACGGGCATTGCCTTCGTTGGTGGCAATACCAATGGCTCCCGTTTCCGCAACGGCAAAGTTCGCGCCACTGATACCCATATCAGCAGCAATAAACTTGCGGCGCAACTGCACACGAGCCACTTTCACCAGATGCTGTACATCAGAATCCTGTTTCTCGCCTGTTGCCTTGCTAAAATCATCGGCTACCTGATAGCGATTCAAGTGAATCGCAGGCATAACCATGTGCGAAGGGCCTTCGTGGCGGAGCTGAATAATCCATTCACCAAGGTCAGTTTCATCCACAATGAGACCGTCTTTTTCAAGGCGATCATTCAACTGTGTTTCTTCTGCCGTCATGGACTTGGATTTCACAACGTGACGCACATTATTGTCGCGGGCAATCTTGGCGATAATTTCATTCGCCGCAGCCGCGTCCACAGCACGATGTACAACAACACCACGCTTTTCTGCTTCTGCCTTGAACTGGGCATAAAGCTCTTCCATGCGACGGCAGGCATCATCCTTGGCATCAGCAATCTGTTTGACCAATGCAGGCTCATCAACTTCTTTGAACACCGCATCACGACCAGCCCGATACGCTACGGCAAACGTATCAAGCGTACGCCGCAGATAGGTATCTTCCAGAGCCTCATCTATGCTTTTACGATAATCTGAGAGATTTTTAGGTGCTTCTTCATGCATGGGCTAGTCCTCCAGAATGACATGCAGTTCAAGCGGTCCATGAACACCCACGGCTGGCACACGTTCGATATCAGCAGTACGGCTGGGACCAGTAATATAGGTCGTACAGGCGACGTTACCTTCAGACTGTTGCGCACGCAAAATATCAACAGTGGCAGGCAGATCAGGACGAATATCAGCCTTGCGCAGCAAAAGTATGCTCACTTCACTGACCATACTGGCAAGACGAATATCTTCCTTGTTGCAGTTGAGCATACATGTTCCACTGGCGGCAATACCACAGATAGCAGTATTTACCCCTACATCAATACCTGCAAGATGTTTATGCAGACCCTCTTTGATACAGAGAAAGCCTTTTTCCTCACACAGCTTTGCCAGTGCAGCAAAATCCTCATCTGACAAGTCAGGCGCCGCAACAATACGTTTCACCCGTGTCGGAACATTATTAGGCCCCAAAGGTCCTTTTTCCGCATCAGGCTCATCCACAAGCATTTCACACGCATTTTTGGCCGCACAGACATCGACGATATACTGCAAAGCCGCTCCCTTTGAAGGAGCATCATAAACCTTTGCTGTGACAAGCTCTGCTTTCGCCGTAAAGTTTTCCAGAAGTTCCGGAATATTGGACATGAACACCTCCTTGATATTCACAAGCCGCTTAAAGCGTTTCTTTACAATGATTCTGCATACAGCTCGATGGTATGTTTTACCTGAACAGGATCACCATTTTGTGAAAGCACATCTTCAAGTTGCATCATGCAGGCAGGACAGCCAGCAGCCACAATCTGGGCACCACTGGCAACAACATTGTCACGCTTGCGCTGACCGATTTTTTTGGAAAGATCATAATGGAAGAGATTAAAGCTGCCACCGCAACCGCAACAGCGATCCGCTTCAGGCATCTCAACAAGCTTATAACGGGGATTCAAGGTGATCACCGAGCGAGGCTGAGCCGTCACGCCAAGTGATTTTTTCAAATGGCAGGAATCATGATAGGTGACTGACGTTGTTCCTGTGCTGCTTCCCTGAGGCTGCACTTTCAGCACATCAATGAGGAAGGCATTGATATCCATTGTCTTTTTTGCCAGTTCTTTTGCCAGATTCTCCTGGGCAACCCCAAGGCGCACCGCATAGCGAGGCCACAATTCTTTAATAGTAGATGTGCAGGAACTGCATGGCGTAAGCACATAGTCGAAAGAGCCTTTGGCAAAAACATCCAGACTGACTTTCATCTGCTTGATCATGCCGTCGGCATCACCAGAAGAAAGAGCCGGAATACCACAGCAGGCAAAGCCTTTCGGCATATAAATTCCCACACCGTGATGCTTGAGAACTTTGATGCAGGCACGCGCCATATTGGTATACAGCTTATCCCCCATACAACCAGGGAAGAACGCGACTTTAATGCCAGCAGGTCCGCTTGGCGTATCCAGCTCCCCTTCCGAAGCAAAAAGAGACTTTGATGAGAGCTTGCGAATATGTCTGTCACCCAGGATTTTATCCAGTATGGGCGCTTTCGTAGTCTGCTGTACGTCGTCATTGGAGCGGAAAAGAAGTCCCTGACAGGGCGCGCCTATCCGCATACCAAAGCTGAACAGACCAGGACTGGTTAAAAGATGGCGGAAAATCAGCTTTTTCAGAGGATGCAAGCCAATATACGCATGAACCATTTCACGGGCTTCCATAAAAATGTCCATAATTTTCACACCAGAAGGACAGCTAGCCTGACAGGATCCACACAGAAGACAGCGCCCAAGCTTGTCCGCAACGGCTTCAGGATCCTCAATCATTTTATGCGCCAGATTATCCACCAAAGCCAACTTGCCACGCGCCACATCAGCTTCCATCATGGTAGCGCCAAACATGGGGCATACTCCCTGACAAAAACCGCACTTCATACAGGCAATAATACGGTCATCCAAAGCCATGAGCTGGCGGGCAAGAGTATTTAAATCACTCATATACAGAGCTCCTTCAAAGAAAAGGATAACAACATCCGGTCTATCCGGTTAGATGCCGACAATCTTGGTAGGATTCAGCAGTCCCTTAGGATCAAGAGCTTTCCGCAGACGACGCGAGAAGAGCAACGTCCCCTTCGATGTTTCCTTTTCCATCCACTTGGCTTTTGCCGTTCCAATACCATGCTCGCCAGAAAGAGTACCGCCAAGACTGAGGCGACATCACGGCAAAGTGATATCAATCGGATAGTTAAACCATAAAGGAGAACTAT
>CAMTOM010000090.1 GCA_947074125.1 uncultured Desulfovibrionaceae bacterium | reverse complement strand
CAGTTCCTCACCAAGAAAAAGCTTGTTAAACTGTGCAGGGCAAGGAGGGGCAAAACGAAGCGAGGGGTCACCATGCGGGATAAGCGGGCCGGAACGCACAATTTCGGGATTGTTTTGCGCGAAATAAGCGAGAAAACGGCGGCGGATTTCTTGGGCAGTCAGCATGGATTACACTCCATAAAATTGTTATTTGAGGCAGCTTTTCCTCAAAATCCCTATTGGGGATGCTGCTTTTTAGGTAGTTTACACAGCATATACGGCATAGGGTGTCGTATATGCTGTGTTTGTGTTTTATTCTTTACACTATAAGAAAAACAGTTTTTCCCTGTACGTGCTACTCATCATCCAGGGCTTCACCTGCGGCTTCTGCTGCGACCAAAGCTTGAGGGGTCATGCCAAGATGTTCCAAAAGCTTTGTCTCAATACTCTTTGACAGCTCTTCATTTTCATCAAGCAGGGCACGCACTTTTTCGCGTCCCTGTCCCAGTTTTTCCGAGGCAAAGGCAAACCATGAGCCGCTTTGTTCGATAATGCCCGCTTCAATGCCCATATCCAGCAGTTCACCGGAACGAGAAATGCCCAGCCCGTAAAGAACATCAAATGTCGCACTGCGGAAAGGCGGAGCGACTTTGTTCTTGACGATTTTGACTTTGGTGCGCGAACCAAAGGCTTCTTCTTTGTCTTTCAGAGTCTGGATACGGCGGATATCCATCCGAACGGAGGAGTAAAATTTCAATGCGTTGCCGCCAGTGGTTGTTTCAGGGCTGCCGTAGCCAGTCACGCCGATTTTCATGCGGATCTGGTTAATGAAAATAACCGAGGTTCGGGATTTGTGGATTGTCCCTGTCAGTTTGCGCATGGCGTGTGACATGAGGCGTGCCTGTCCGCCGACCTGACTTTCGCCCATGACACCTTCAAGTTCTGCCTGAGGGATAAGAGCGGCTACAGAGTCTACAACAACCAGGTCAACAGCGCCGGAGCGTACCAGCATATCCGCAATATCAAGAGCCTGCTCGCCGTAATCAGGCTGGGCAATGAGCAGCTCATCAGTATTGACGCCCAGCCGCTTGGCATAGGTAACATCCAGCGCGTGCTCGGCATCAACAAAGGCGCATGTGCCGCCCCGCTTTTGGCATTGGGCGATAATATGCAGGGTGAGCGTGGTTTTACCGGAAGATTCAGGGCCAAAAATTTCTGTGATACGTCCCCTGGGAATTCCCCCAACGCCCAAGGCAAGATCAAGTCCGATAGAGCCTGTTGGAATAACAGGAATATGCACATGAGCTTCGTCAGAAAGCTTCATGACGTCACCTTTGCCGTACTTGCGCTCAATAGTGGTCAAGGCTGTACTCAGGGCTTCCGTGCGGGCGTCCTGTGGATTGGGGGCGGCTTTTTTGGCCATGTGTATGGTGCTCCATTTGATAAGTTATCAATCAAGCCAAAATAGCAGAAAGCATCCCCACTGGCAAGAGAAGTAGCGTTTATCTTCCGGAGCTATTCTTTACCTGAAGCACATAAAAAGCTTGCTTCCTGAAGGCAGTGGACGTATTGGGGCTTGCATGAAAAATCAGTTTTCCATCATTGTCATGTTTTCTGGCGGGCTGGACAGTATTCTTGCTGCAAAAGTGCTGGAAGAGCAGGGGCTTTCTGTTAAATGTCTCCATTTTGTGACGCCTTTTTTCGGGCATCCGCAACGGGTATCGTACTGGCAGCGTACCTATGGTCTTGATGTGGATGTGATTGATGTTGGCGAGGCCTTTGTTGCCATGTTGCGTCATCGCCCAGAACATGGCTTTGGGAAGGTTTTGAATCCCTGCGTGGACTGCAAGATTTTATTGTTGCGTGAAGCGCGCAAGCTTATGGCGAAATATGGAGCGTCTTGTATTGCGACGGGCGAGGTGCTTGGGCAGCGTCCCATGTCACAGCGTAGCGATACACTGAATATTATTCGCAGAGATGCTGGTGTTCAGGAAGAGCTTTTACGCCCGCTTTCTGCAAAGGTTTTGCCGCCTACACCTGTGGAAGAGCGAGGCCTTGTGGACAGATCCCGCTTGCTGGGTATTACTGGGCGCGGGCGTAAAGAACAGCTCGCGCTTGCCGAACGTTATGCCTTGAAAGAAATTCCCACGCCAGCGGGTGGGTGTCGTTTGACAGAAAGAGAAAACGCTCGCCGTTACTGGCCTGTGTTATCGTATTCACCAGCGCCTGACGCGCAGGAATTTCTGCTTGCCAATGAAGGAAGGCAATTCTGGTGCGCTCGCGGTGAGCAGCATTACTGGCTGGCTATTGGACGTCATCAGGCGAATAATGAAGCTTTGGAGAAGCTGTGCCGTCCGGCGGATGTGCTGTTGAAAGTAGATTCTTTTCCTGGCCCACTGGCTGTAGGGCGTTGCTGGGAAAGCTGGCCGGAGGATATCGTTATGGAAGCGGCAGCTCTCATGGCATCCTATTCTCCGCGAGCGGTGGCATCGGGGCAAAAGGTTACAGTGCATGTCACACGGGGAGAAGAACAGTATCATGTAGAAGTCATGCCTTCTCGTAAGGGGGAGTTTCGTGACTGTATGTCGTGGTTGGAAGCAAAAGAAGACATTCGTGCTGAAGCCAGAAAGCGTCACGGGCTAATCTGAGACTAATTTTCGGAAAACGTCTTTACTTTTTTTTGCAAAAAAGATAACAAAGCGCCTTCATAATATTTTCCCGTAAGACTGGGTTTTTTTAAAACAAGCTTTTTGTGAGTTTTGCATTTGAGAGGTTTACTGTATGGATAGTCGCGATATTGAATATTTCCGCAATCTGCTGACGTCAATGCTCGAAGAGGCTCAGCAAAAAGGTGATGTAACCATAGAAGAACTTGAAGGTAGCAACGAAGTCTTTGCTGATCCGGCGGACAGAGCAACGGCGGAGTCTGACCGTGCCTTTACCTTGCGTATTCGTGATAGAGAACGTCGCCTCATTCGCAAGATTCAGGCAGCATTGCAGCGCATAGAAGATGGTTCTTTTGGTACGTGTGAAGAGTGTGGTGAAGACATTAGTGTTCCTCGCCTGAAAGCACGTCCGGTGACTCGTTTGTGTATTGACTGCAAGAGCAAGCAGGAAGAAGATGAACACCTGCGCTCTGAAGAATAATAGAGAAGGGCACATTGGATTGCTGTAAAATATGATTATGATGTTGTTGTCGGGGAGGCTTTGGCCTCCCCGATTCTTATTGGAAAGGTTGTGGTATGGACGCACATGTTCTTCGGCGCTTGGGTGAGGTATTATCAGTACTTCTCATGGGGGCACGCATTGAAAAAATACAGGAGCCGGAGCCTTCTTTTTATGTTTTTGTGGTGTACGCACAGAAGCGCAAAATGGCGCTTTGTTTGCGCTCTGGGCGTTCTGCTCCCTCTTTGTTTATATTGCCGCAGATGAGTGGTGCTGGCGTCATTCCTTCTGCGCAGATTATGCGTCTGCGCAAATATGCTGTTGGTCGTCGTATCCGTTCCGTACAGATGGACTGGCTGGGGCGGCGTGTCGGCTTGCTGTGTGGCAATACGGAAGAAGGGAAGGAAGCCGGACGCGAATGCTGGCTTGTTCTGGATTTGCGTGCAGGAGCGACATTGTGTTTTCCTGCTGAGGCTGGGGAGCCTTTTAGCCTTGTGGAGGCACAGTGGCCTGAAGCAGGCAATCTTGATGCCGCTTGTGCGGCATGGCGTGAATGGCCAGTATTGACGCCCGCTTTGCGTCGGGTATTGCCCTTGATGGATATGGCAGACAGGGAAGCCTTGCTCATGGATCTTGAGGCAGGGGGGGGCGATCTCTTTATGTATGAGGCGCCTGTGGAGGCGTCAAAAGCAGCAGAGAGCAGTTCGCTGGAATTGCTTGCCTGGCCTTTGCCTGCCAGTGTGCGGCAGGGGCGTGAAGAGCGGATTTGGGAGAGCCCTGTAGCGGCTTTGGAGTATCTTGCTCACAAACAGGTTCTTGCGGGCATGGGGCGGGCAGCCGAAAAAGCGGCGGCAGCGCCCTGGGAAAAAGAAGTAAAGCGTCTTGAGCGGGCTTTGGCAAAAATGACTGAGGAAGAGTCCCGTCTTATGGCAATGTGTGATGCGCAAAAAGATGCCATTGCCTTACAGGAACACCTATGGCGTTTTGCTCCGGAGCATAAGAGTGTTTCTGTTACATTACCGTCTGAAGATGCTTCTTCTTCGCAGGAAGTCTTACTGAACCCACGCCTGACGGTGCGGGAAAATATGGAAGCCCTGTTTCACAAGGCGCGCCGTGGGAAACGGGGGCTTGTTTTTGTGGCTGAACGGCGCAAACGTGTGGAAGAGGAACTTCGCGCGGTACAGCGAGCGGCGATTGCTGCCAGCGCGGGAATGAGCAGTGCTGGGAATGTTCGTTTGCGTTCCCAGACAAAACCATCTGCCGCAGCCTTGCGGAGTACATTGCCCAAAGGTGTGGAAGCTTTTATGAGCAGTGATGGTTTTGCTTTGTTGCGTGGGCGCGATGCGAAAGGAAATGGAACGCTTTTGCGTTTGGCATCAGGCCATGACATCTGGCTGCACGTTGAAGGTGGGCCAGGGGCACATGTTTTGATTCGAAGGAATTTTTCCGGACAGGAAATACCAGAGCGCACTTTGCATGAAGCAGGAGCCCTGGCAGCAATCAAGAGCTGGCAGAAAGATGCTGACAGGGCGCAGGTGCAATATGCGGAAGCGCGTCATATCAAGCCTATGCGTGGCGCAAGTCTGGGGATGGTACGTATTGACCGTGTTTTGTATACGCTTGCCGTAGATATTGTGAAAGGTATTGAAGAGCATTTGCGGCAGGAGGCAATAGAGAATGAGAAGTGAAGCTTTTCTGTTTCTTATGAGAGAGCCTGATTGACTATTATGTATATTTTGTCCATCCTATTGGACAGATGAGGCTTGTCGATATGAATAGTGTTATGGGAAATCATGCGCCTGCTGCCTGCACACGCCATGAATCTGTGGTACAGCTACCGCCTTTGACTCTGTCATGTGAGGAAGGGGATGTGCCTGATGATGCTGCGTGTTATGCCTTGTGGGACAAATATGCGATGCTGGAGAACATTCGTGCTCACTCCAGCGCTGTTGCTGATTTTGCAACGGCACTGGCGAGGCGGGCTGTGGAACTGGGATATCCTGTTTCGGTGCCAACGGTGCGTGCGGGAGCGTTGCTGCATGATATTGCCAAGACATATACTATCCTGCATGGCGGCAGACCTTCGCAGCTTGGAGCGGGGTGGGCTGTTGGTGTGAACGGCAACACAGCTCTTGCCCAGGGAATTTTATTTCATGTCTATTGGCCTTGGGAAATTATGCCGGATGGCATTCCTGCACTTCCTTTTCTTATTCTGTATGCCGATAAACGTATCCAGCATGAACGTTGCGTTTCTTTGAAACAGCGTTATGAGGATTTGCTGGAGCGTTATGGCAAAACAGCCCACTCCAGGGCGGGCATTCAGTTATCCTACGAACAGGGTATGGAGCTGGAGCAGGCCTTGTCTGTGGCATTACAATGGGATTTACATGCGTATACTCTTGATTGTGGGCGGTTGGTCCAGCGAGCGTGATGTTTCGCTGCGTGGTGGTAAGGGAATTGAAGCGGCTCTGCGGGAACGCGGGCATACGATAACCTGGTTTGATTTGCTGACAGAGTTTGATGCCTTAACCGAACAGGCATCGCAGCATGACTTTGCCTTTATCAATCTGCACGGTTCGCCTGGTGAGGATGGTTTGGTACAGGCTATTCTTGAAAAAGTGGGCTGCCCCTATCAGGGGTCTGGCGCTGCGGCGTCATGTCTGGCGCTTAATAAAGCCGCTGCCAAACAGCTTTTTCTGCGTGCGGGCTTGCAAACGCCTGACTGGGAATTTCTTCCTTCTTTCCCTGAAAGTGGCTGGGAGCCTCGTTTGGCGTATCCGATTTTTGCCAAGAGCAATACTGGCGGCTCAAGTCTTCACCTTTCCCGTGCGACCAATCGGGCTGAGCTGGATGTTATTTTGGAAGATATTTTTGATACGGGCTACACGGCTTTGCTGGAAGCATCCATACCGGGAAAAGAGGTGACATGCGGTATCTTGGGGGAAACGCCTTTACCGCCTATTTTGATTGAACCCGTTGTCGGTGAATTCTTTGACTATAAAAGTAAGTATGCCAAAGGTGGGGCGCGTGAATTGTGTCCGGCTCCTTTGCCGGAAGAAACGACACGGCGTGTGCAGGAAATGGCATTGCGTGCCCATCAGGCTCTGGGGCTTGAGGGCTATAGTCGCTCAGACTTTATGCTGACTGACAGTGGCGAACTCTTTCTTTTGGAATCCAATACCCTGCCCGGTATGACAGAAACAAGTCTGGTGCCACAGGAAGCTGCGGCGATAGGGCTTTCTTTTGGAGACTTGCTGGAAAAGCTTATTGAGCTTGGTATAAAG
>CAMTOM010000089.1 GCA_947074125.1 uncultured Desulfovibrionaceae bacterium | reverse complement strand
ATATGTGTGAGTACAGTAATCCAAGCATGAGTAACGCTGGAGACCGGCACAACCCGAAGTAGTAACTGAGATCGGGTCTGCACCGGTGGTGGAATGCTGGTGCGTGTGGCCTGATATAATCGCCGTAATCCAATAAAGTTCATAAGCCGTCACACACGCTTTCTTCCTACATTGTACCCCAGTGTATTATTTAAATAATCACGTATTTGGCGAGTTCTCATGCTGGGCTGCGCCGTAAATATTCGGTCAATCTCACGCATCAAGGCCAAGTCAAAATCTGATTTACCTCGATGTTCATAGTACAACCCCGAACGGCTGATACGGAGAAGCGAGCACTGACGGACAACACTGAGCTCATGGGCCTCGTGCCGAACCATCTCCCGCCTGCGCGAAATGCTCACCGCTTCGCCCAGGCCTCGGCTAAAAAATCGCGTTCAACAGTCAGTTGCCCGATTTTTGCGTGTAATTGGTTCAATTTTTTCTGCGTCGCAGCCTCTTCAGTCTGAATTTCACCACTGAATATGCCGGAAGCACCTTCTTTAAGTTGCCGTTTCCATTTGGTAATTTGCGTGGCATGAACACCAAATTCCGCACTCAACTCGGCTACGGTCTTGTCACCAATCAAGGCATCCATCGCGACTTTGGCCTTAAAAGCGGGCGTGAATTTTTTCTTTACAGGCATGATCTTCTCCTTGTGAAGACAGTCTATCACACCTGTCCAAATTTTGGGGTCCACCTCTGTATGAAATAGCTCAACGATAGCCACGAATGATACGTTATATCATAAAATTTTATTCCTGCAAGTTTACCTCGCTGTAAAATGCATACCCAAAGCATCACGCTCACAAAAAACATTTTCCGAGCAAAATCTGCAAAAGAGTTTTGCCCAGCCTCCTTGCCTATAAACAACGCTATTCCTGCTATGATAGACTTTTTTATTAGTTATATTTGAAATATCTTTTCACATAGAAGATAGCAGATAATCAAGAGGATTGATGCTGCTGAAGAGAAGCATATTGCACTCAGCAGAAACGCTGGAAAATATTGCAATGCAAACACAACACTCTCCTTTGTGATGCACACAGTAAAAGATATGGGCTCCACACTATATCAATTATGTGGAGCCCATTAGAAAAACAACACAACACATATCAGACTATCGCGCCAGCACCTCTCGCAAACCCTCACAAATATTGTCTGCTGACTGCTCCCACGTAAAGGTATCAGCACGCTTTTTGCCTCTTTCAATCATGGCTTCGCGTTCTGCTTCAGGCATGGCACTCATACGAAGGATAGCCTGCTGCAATTGCTCCTGAGACTCAGGAGCAAAATAAATGGCATCAGACGCGCATATCTCAAGTGATGTGGGGATATTCGATGTCACAACGGGCGTCCCCGCACGCATCGCTTCCACCAAAGGCAAGCCAAAACCTTCATACAAAGAAGGAAAGAGCAGCGCACGTGCGTGCAAAACATACTGCTTAAGCGTCGCATCATCCAGAGCGCCGGTAAAATGAATACGTCCTGGGGCGAGCGCCTCAAGCACATCACAGTCAAGAGTGCCAGAACGAAAGCCTTCACGTTTACCGATAAGAACAAGATCCTGTGGCACATCTTTCGCCACAGCGGCAAAAGCATGGCACAGGCGCACCAGATTCTTATGCTCCTTGATATTGCCAATCGCCACATAATAGGGACGGGAATACGGAGGAAGACCTGTTTTGTCCAAAGTTCCCCAGTCAGGATGTACACCATAGCTCACAACGCGCACAGGAACCCGTGGTGTTCCCACAAGACGGCAGAATTCATTATGTGTGAATTCCGATCCTGTAAAAAAAACCTTCGCTTTGCGGGCAATCACAGAAAAGAACAGCCTGGCATAAGCACGTTTGAGAGCACTGAACATGTGCGGTAGTGCCAGAGGAATAACATCATGAACCGTCACCGCCAGCGGCAGTGAGGTAGCAAGAGGAATATTGTAATGTGGCACCCAAAGCGCATCCGCGCCCTTCGCGGCACGAATCACATCTCGCTGTTCCTGCACAGAATATACAGGAGCAGTACACGGAACAATATTTCCATTTTCTGGCAGCTCACATACTGTGAAAGAGTCAGGGCGTCCGATCAGGCGAAAGTGTACCTCTGGCATACGCTGCATACATAAGGGCAACCAGTTTGCCACGGCAACACCAATACCCGAATGCCCCAACATCCGACAATCCACAGCGAGAGTTTGCATAACAACAGCCCTTTTTATTCCTCAAAATTCCCACAACACCAGACAACCCCCTCTCCAGCAATACGCAGAAGACGGCTTTCCATTACCGAATACAGTTCTATGCTCAGATATGTTCTGGGAGAGTATCGCCGCCAAGCCCATCATCTTCTGCTGCGCGCACAACTTCGAGAATGGGGGGCAAGGCACGCATTTCATCAATAATGGCATAAAGCTGTCCCACATTGCTCACTTCAATTGTGATGTCCATCTCTGCCCTGCCATCGACCATCGCCTTTGTTGTCAATGCAACAATATTTACGCCGTCTTTGGCAAGAGACTGTGCCACCTGCGCCAAAACCCCACGTTCATTACGACACAAAATGCGAATACGGGCCTCATAGGGCTTCCCGACATCACCATCCCAGCTTACAGAGATAAGGCGTTCCAGCTCCATATTGGCGACATTGGCACAATCAGCTCTATGTACCGTCACGCCAAAACCACGGCTGATATATCCTATAATAGGATCTCCAGGCACAGGGTTACAGCATTTTGCAAAACGCATGAGCACCCCATCAACACCAGAAACGCCCACGCCATCAGTTTTTGGAGCTGTACTTTGACTCTTGGCATCACGACCAGCATGCTCATCTGTAGCAGGGGTAAGCATAGCAGGATGCAAGACCGCATACAGACGATTCAAGACTTTGCGGGGCGTAATATTCGCATAGCCCACAGCAGCCATCAACTCATCCAGCGTATCAAAATTCAGCTCCTGAGCAACAATGGCCATCTCCCCTTTTTTGAGAGCCTTACCCACATTCAAGCTGACTCGACGCCCTTCTTTTTCCAGCATATCGCGCCCAAGAGTCACCGCATGGGCTCGTTCTTCTGTACGCAGGTAATGCTGGATACGACTACGTGCTTTGGCTGTTTTGACCATTTTCAGCCAGTCACGGTTTGGATTGCGGGAGGAATCCGTAATAATCTCTACCGTGTCACCATTTTTCAGCAATGTTCCCAGAGGAACGAGACGCCCGTTCACTTTGGCGCCACTGCAATGATGTCCTACCTTGGTATGAATATGGAAAGCAAAATCGAGAGGTGTTGCGCCTTCTGGCAGCTCTTTTACCTCACCATTGGGCGTGTAGACGTAGACTTCATCTTTAAAGAGATCCAGGCGCAATGAGTGCATGAATTCTTTGGCATCGCTTTCATCCCGCTGCCGCTCAAAAATTTCCCGCAACCATGAGAACTGTTCCAGATCCTTGGGATTGACGCGTCCTTTTTCTTTATACAACCAGTGCGCCGCAACGCCATGCTCAGCCTGCTGGTGCATGGCAACGGTGCGTATCTGAATTTCAATACGCTCCCCTTCCGGTCCAATCACTGTTGTATGCAAGCTCTGGTAACCATTCGCCTTGGGCATGGAAATATAGTCTTTAAAGCGACCATGCACGGGACGCCAGCGATTGTGAACAAATCCCAGCACGGCATAGCAATCTTTCACATCATCCACCAAGACCCGAAATGCCATAATGTCATGCATTTCATCCATAGTCAGCGATTGCTGCTGCATTTTTTTGTGGATGCTGTACTTGTGCTTTATGCGACCTCTCACACTCCCTTTCAGGCCATTGTTTTCCAGCAGCTCGTTTAGCTGTACAACAACCTTATCGATAATTTGTCGCTCAACAACCTGATGGTCATCCAGCCAGTTGGTGATATGATGATAAAGATCAGGACGCAAATATTGGAAACTCAGATCTTCCAGTTGCTGTTTCAGGCGGTACAAGCCAAGGCGGTTTGCCAGTGGCGCGTAAATATCCATTGTTTCCTGAGCAATACGGCGCTGTTTATATTCTTTTTGAAAATCAAGCGTCCCCATATTATGCAGCCGGTCTGCCAGCTTGACCATTAAAACGCGCATGTCATGGCTCATGGCCAGAATCATTTTACGTATGTTTTCTGCCTGCGCTTCTTCTTTATTTTCAAAGGGAATAAGGCTGATCTTGGTTACGCCATCTACAATATCCGCAACGTCTTCACCAAATTGCTCATCAAGCTCTTCAATTGTTGCTTTCGTATCCTCTACGGTATCATGCAGCAAACCTGCTGCCACTGTAGGTTCATCAAATCCCATCTCAGCAAGGTTATTCGCTACAGCCAAAGGATGCGAAAGATAAGGCTCGCCAGAAAGACGTGTCTGTCCTGCATGGGCACTGGCAGCAAAGACATAGGCTCGCTGGATTAACTCCACGTTGGCCGCAGGATTGATCTGCGCAACTTTATCAAGAATTTCCTGAATACGAATCATAATATGCCGCCTCTATAGAGGAAAAAACACAAAAATATCCGCCACACTGCCTGAACTCAAAATACACTAGCAAGGATTGACGGTGTATTTTCTCAATTTTTCAGGCACCCACCACTTGTCAAAATTATACATTATTCCTGCAAGCGCTGGCTTGATTCCCCGAAAGCGACTCTGCACAAGAGGCAAGGTATAGGGAACATAAAGAAAACAGTATGGCTGCTCATCGGCAAGAACTTCCTGTATCCTGTGATAGTATGCCGCACGCTCTTCCTGATCGGGTGTGCTGCGTGCCATCTCCAGCAAGGTATCAACTTCGGAGTTTTGATAGTATACCATATTCAAGCCTCCGTCCTTTGCCTGCGATGAATGCCATATATTGAAGATGTCAGGATCCTGCGGCACTGTCCAGCCAAGAATGATGGCATCAAAGCGTCCCTTATTCACAAATTCGCGAATAAATGCCGCCCATTCCACAGTACGGATACGTACATCAATACCAATTTCACGTAACTGGCTCTGGATGACCGTTGCCGTTAGAATACGCTGTTCATTTCCCTGATTGGTCAGGATGGTAAAAGAAAAGGGTTTTCCATCCTTTTCCAGAATACCATCATTATCTGTATCGGCAAAACCAGCTTCCTGTAAAAGAGTTTTCGCCAAAGCCACATCCCGCTCCACAGCTTTCAGATTGGGATGATATGCCCATGAGCCAGGCTTGTAAGGACCAAAAGCCGGTACCCCCTGCCCCATCAGAATGCCCTTGACCAAATCATCACGGCTGATCGCATGTGAAATGGCCTTCCGTACACGAACATCACTAAAAAAAGGATGCCGCAAGTTAAAGCCCATAAAAACATACGAGGGACTTAAATAGCGAAATTTACGATATTCCTTTTCCCACCAGGGAGTGGAGGTCTGCCGGAGATATTGCAATGGAGTCAGATTTGTCACATCCAGGCGTCCGGCTCGTGTTTCCATAAACATCGTCGAAACATCCGGAATAATCTGATAGACGACTTCAGCAATATTGGGCTTTCCCTCAAAATAGGTGGGAGACGCTGAAAGAATCAGACGGGAACCAGCGTCCCATGATTTCAGCCGATATGGCCCTGCTCCCACAGGCTTGCGAGAAAAAGGTGTATTGCGAATATTCTGTTTTTCAAGAATATGGCGCGGCAGTATGGGGCTCATCCAGGAAGACAGGGCACGTGCGAAAAATTTCTCATAACGCACTTCAAAAGTATATTTTCCTGTTTTACGAAATTCTTTTACACGGGCAAAATCTTCTCCGTAGGGACTCCCTGTGGCGGGATCACTGATGATTCTCCAGGTATATTCCACATCATCTGCCGTCAGCTCCACACCATCTTCCCATAAAATCCCCTGACGCAATTCAAAACGCAACAAGCGCCCTTCGTCTTCGATACTGAAATGCTTTGCCGCGTATGGTTCGACTATTAAATCACCAGAATAGCGCAATGGCGCAACAAAAAGCAGATCCGCCACTTCATGGGAAGGTGCATCCGAGGTCAGGTAGGAAATGAGATTGGAGGCTTCGCCAATACTGCCAAATACAATACGATCTCCAAATACAGGCTTGTCCTCGTCAGAAGAATGTTCAGACAATGGAGCTGGAGCCTTTATTGTCACATCCTCTACCAGGCTTTGTGTATCCGTTGCAGCAATACAGACATTCGCCGCTCCAAACACCACAAAAAAACACAATAAAAACAAGCAATTGGAAGAAAAATTTCTATTTCTTCGATTCTTCAAACAAGATATATCAGAGAAAAACACCATACTGATTCTGCCAGATATCCTTTTCAGAAAAGAAGAAAAACTATTTCCACGCCCAGCAAGGGAAAAAGCAGATAATAACAGTTTTTTTGTTTGTATTT
>CAMTOM010000088.1 GCA_947074125.1 uncultured Desulfovibrionaceae bacterium | reverse complement strand
AGTGGCCTGCAGACCCCGAATAAGCGCTTGTGTGCCCGTGTGGCCGTACCCTGGTGGCAGACGGGCGCGGTAGTCCTGTTATGATGAGGCTGTGCCTGGAAAAACAAGGTTCATGCGACGACACTCTTCACGGCAAAGTCCCAAATCCTGCAAAAAGTGTGCGACAAAAAATCCAGGCTCAAAATTCTTGTCAACAATTCGCCGTCCGAGATTAGTCATGGCTGTACTGCCTGCTGCTCCAGGGATGACAGTTTCCAGCCACTGAGACACATCAAGCCCTGCTTGCTGTGCGAAAAGAAGCGATTCGCAAACACTGAACATCACTCCAGCAATGGCAACCTGATTGGCGAGTTTTGCCTTTTGTCCCATGCCTGGTCCACCACACAGGACAATACGTTTGCCCATACATTCCAACAAAGGGTTCAGACGGTCAAAAGCGGCCTTTTCTGCTCCAACAAATATGGAAAGAGTAGCATCTCGAGCACCAACATCTCCGCCAGTGACAGGAGCATCTGTGCCGAAACATCCTTTTTTCTGAGCTTCACAAGAAATTTGTTCAGCAAGAGAGGGACTGCTTGTTGTCATATCGCAAACAATGCCTCCTGAAGCCATGGCCGCCAAAGCTCCCTGTTCGCCAAGAAGTACTTCTTTCACATCGGAAGGAAACCCCACAATAGAAAAAACAATTTCAGAAGCTGCCCCGACTTCTTTAGGGGAGTTTGCCCATTGTGCGCCACGATCCAGAAGAGATTGTGCTTTTGATTTTGTACGGCTGTATATTGTTAAAGGGTAGCCTTGCTGTAACAGATGACCAGCCATGGAAAGCCCCATGACTCCTGTGCCTATCCAGCCAACACGAGGAAGTGAAGACATGATGATGCTCCTTTACAATGAATATTGAGGGGGAGAACTATATGAGGCGCTTAGCGCACATGTTTTGCGTACCAGGCAAGAGAGAGCAGACCGTCTAATATGCTCCAGGGATTGGGGGGACAACCAGGCACAAACATATCCACCGGAATAAGATTGCCTACACCATTGTTGCATTCCTGAACATCCTCAAAGAGGCCTCCAGAAATAGCACAGGAGCCAACAGCAATAACCAGACGAGGATCCGGAAGAGCTTCATACGCTTCCAAAAGGGCTACGCGCATGTTTTCTGTGAGCGGGCCAGTAACAAGAAGACCGTCGGCATGGCGTGGAGAAGCCACGAATTCAATGCCAAATCGTGCCATATCAAAAACAGGCGTTCCCAATACATTGGAATCGGCTTCGCAAGCCCCACACCCTCCAGCGCTTACCTGGCGCAGACGGAGGGAGCGGGAAAAAATGGAAAAATTACGCTTGGGATTTCTGTGTATGGCAGGTGTTTCAGGTGTTTTGGCTGTGATTATCAGTCCTGTACGTGCGGGACTGGCAAGGTGGTGTTCCTGTGTAAAAACAATTGCCTTGCGTGGACATGCCTGGGCACACGCACCACAAAACAGACAGCGTCCCATATCCAGTGCAATCCCTTCTTCATCTCGCAAAGCCTGAAGAGTAATGGCGTGTGTCGGGCAACTGTCAGCACATATTGTACAGCTGTCAGGGCAGGCGCCTTTTCTGATTTGTGGGCGACCAAGATAGCGCGGAGAGATCTCTGGTTGGGCAAAAGGATAGTTAAGCGTACGATTTTTCTGCCGCAGGCGTTGTCTGAGAATAGCAAACATGTGATGTCCTTACAGATCGTGTCCGCAGTAGGACAGGTTGAAGCTTTTGTTGCAAAGAGGAAAATCGGATATTTGTTCGTTACGTACTACCATGGCAACTCCGATCCAGTTGTGAAAGGAGGGGTCGATAATTTTGTACAAAGCAAAGCTTCCAGAAGCATCTGTAGCCGCAGTATGACATACCGTGCCTCGCCAGCCCTCGCAAAAAGCAACTGCAAGTCGGTGTGGAGGCAGACGCAGGGGAAGAGGGGTACAGGCTGGTGAGGGCGTCTGGGTTATCTTGGCAAGATGTGCCAGTTCACGTCGTATGATATTCATGGAGTCTTCTGCTTCCTGATAGCGTAGAAGAGCGCGTGCGTATACATCTCCTGAGGTGAGTGTACGTATTTGCGCTGTTTCTTCCTGAAATCCGTCTATGGGGAAGCGAAAACGAGCATCAGTAGGAATACCACTGGCGCGTGCGGCAAGCCCGACAATGCCGAGATCCTGTGCCGCTTTTGTGCTGAGAATGCCTGTGCTCTGAAGACGATCAAGAACAGAAGCTGAGTGAAACATCACATTCACAGCGCCACACATGTCACGGTAGGCCAGTTCCAAACGTTCAAGAATGGTTTGGCAGAGTGCAGGATCGACAGTATACAATGTGCCGCCCGGGCGTATAAGACCACGCCCAAAACGATTGCCACAAAGCAGGGCTGTAATATTTAAAAAATCACCGCGAATACGCCCGCACCATGACGCAGTGGAAAGGAAGCCCGTATCCCCTGCAATAGCCCCCATATCTCCAGTATGGTTTGCCAGACGCTCAAGTTCAAGAGCGACACGGCGAATAGCCTGTCCCTGCGCGGGGGCATGTTGTTCCAATAAGGTTTCAGTGAGTACCGCATACGCAGTAGCGTGAGCAACAGAGGAGTCTCCAGCAACGCACTCCATAACAGTGGGAGTGGCCTTGTAAGGACCATGCTGTAAACGCTGTTCAATGCCGCGATGTTGATATCCAAGGCTTATTTCCAAATGCATGACTTCCTCGCCATAGCATTGGAAGCGGAAGTGTCCAGGTTCAATTACGCCCGCATGAATGGGGCCTACCGCTACCTCATGCACCTCAGAGCCAGCAACAGTGAAATAGTTGGTATCACCAGGCAGGGGGCGTTCCCGTTCTCCATTCATTGGGGGGACAAAGCGTATTGGCTTCAGCCAGGGATGTCCTTCAGGGATGATTTTCCACTGTTCATGGAGCTCCCGTTCAAACCAGTGCATTTGAGGACATTGCGGTGTGATTGAAGGATAGGTATCTCCTGGAGAAAGAGGGCTTGTGCGGAAAGCAGCAATTTTCCCTGTTTCTTCATGGGCGAGCAAACAGAGCAGGCTGAGTTCCAGGAGAATACTTTCAGTATTGCGAAGAGCACAAAAGGAGATGACACGCCATCCCTGACCCACCATATGCGAGATGCGTATTCCCAGAATTTCTGGTGCGAGCGCGGGGATTTCTCGTGTATCTATACTCTGTGTGTAATGAAATTCCATTCTAGCCTCCCGCCAGCTTTGCTGCGGCGTTCAGAAATTCTCTCAGCCACTGGGGAATGTACAAGCCGAGCACGAGCACAGCAATACCAAAGAGAATACATGGTCCCACGTTAAAGATGTTTTCCCGATAGCTTTCACGTACGGCTGGCGGCGCTTCTCCTTGAACCATACGTAAAAACGGAGCAGACATCCCTACAAAAATAATGGCCAGAATTGTGAGATAGACAGCAACATAAAACCATTGCTGCTGTTCGATCATCGTCCTGATCAGGATAAATTTACTGACAAACAGACCAAATGGAGGCGCACCAGAAATTGCCAGAAAGCCCCCCATCCACAGTACTGCTGAAACGGGCATATTTGAGCGCATACCGCGTACATCATGACTTGAATAGGTATGATAGTGACTCAAAATATTGCCAGCCAGCAGGAAAAGCATTCCTTTGGTCAGCGAATGGTTGACGGCATGCAAAATGGCTCCAAAAACAGCCGAGTTGCCCAAGCCAACACCAAGAGCCAGAACCCCCATATTTTCAACACTGGAATAGGCCAGAAGGCGTTTGTAGTGTCCCTGTCCTACAATGAAAATTGTGGCAACTGCCATGGAAAAAAGACCAAAGCCGACAAGCAGGGTGTTGCAAAAATCTGTTAATCCTGCTGCCGACAATACCTGATAGCCACGCAAAATGCCGAGAAAGGCACAGTTGAGCAGCGCACCGGAAAGCAAGGCAGAAACCAGTGAAGGTGCCTGACTATGCGCATCAGGGAGCCAGTTATGCAGTGGCGCAAGCCCCATCTTGGTGCCAAAGCCTACCAGCAGGAATATAAATCCGGCTTTAAGCCAGTTTTTTTCTGCACCCATGGCATGCTGAATATAAAATGTCATTTGCTGGGTATCTGTAGGCAGCTTTGGTGAATAGGCAATGCTAAAGAGGATGTTGCCAAGCAAGGCGAGAGCAATGCCGACAGAGCAAATCATGAGGTATTTCCACGTGGCTTCCAGTGCCTCTTTGTGGCGATGAAAGTAAATAAGAGGAGCTGTGGCAAGTGTGGTTATTTCCATACCTACCCAGAGAGCTCCCAGATGCTGTGTTGTGGTGACCAGTGACATGGCTGCCAGAAAATAGCAAAGACAGGCAAGGAAGCGCTGTTCAGGGGCGTTAGTAAATGAAGAGCCATCCTGTATATGTCGGTGTACTTCATTTTTAGCTCTTTCCTGACGCAAGTAGCCTATGGCATAGATGGCTGCACCGAGAAAAAGAAGGCTTGCCAGAGCCAGAAAGACAAGTCCCAAAGCATCAGGATGAAGCAACCCTCCCAATGCGGCAGGCGTTTCGGCAAGATCCCAGCCAACACGGCGGCACTGATAGATAAGGAGTGCCGTACAGGTAGAATGCCCCATTGCTGCTGCCAGTAATAGGAGGTAGCGCAGAAGGGGAATGGGTACGAACAGCATGGCTGTTCCTGCGAAAAGAGGAATCAGAAGAAGCAATAGCAGTAGCATATCAGTCCCTGAGGTTGCAAAAACGGCCTACGTCGATGGAATCAAACGTATTGCTGATGTGATTTATGGCGATGCCCATAACAAAGACGGCAACAAAAACATCGAGGAGAAGGGAAAGCTCAAACCATGTAGAGCCTTTGACCATAAGTGGCATTCCAAGCAGGAAGATACCATTTTCTGCCACAAGATATCCGACAACTTGTGAAAGAGCTTTCATACGTCCCACTACAAGAATGAGACCAGCAAAAACGGTGGAAAGTGCTGCCGGGAAGAAAAGGGGAGGATAAATACTTTGCGTGAGTGTAAGATGTGTTTCCAGCCAGAAAGAAAAGATAAGACCAATAAAGCCAGCTAAAATGGAGAGCTTGTAGCTTCTGAAAGAGCTGACAAGATCTGGTGAGGCAACAGAGCGCATAGTGACGCGCAATCGCCACGGAAAACCAATACTCTTAATCGCTACAATAGATCCAGCCATAAGCAGGGTATGGATGAGATCCCCATCATGCTTTAACAGGAGTAAAAAAGTAGCAAGCAGTAAACCTTGAAGCGCTACCAGACGTATCAGGGAGCTGATTCTCTGCACCGTGAGCATGGTGAGATTGGTAAGCAGCAAAAGTATGATACTGATTTGAAGAATAGATGTAATAGTCATGGCCTTACCTGTTCATGAGGGTCAGCAGGAGTGCCAATACAGCAAGCGTATTGGCGCCACCAAGCAGTTGTGTGATTCTTAGCAAGCGAATTCTTGCCATGGTGGACTCCAGGATGCCGATAATGATGGCAATACCAAGAATGGTTGCTGTATGTACACCAAGTTTTGCGAGTGGGGTAAGCTGGGGAGGAATAACAAATACAGCAAGCAGGCTGGCAAAAAACCAAAGTTTGAGCGCAGATGCATACTGGATAAAGGCCATATCTGGACCTGAGTGATCAAGGACAATAACCTCATGGATCATTGTCAGTTCCAGATGAGTATTGGGGTCATCTACAGGTATGCGAGAGGTTTCTACCAGCATCAAGAGGAAAAGGACAATGGGAATCAGCAGGATTTCTGGACGCCCTTTTGCTCCCGCGATACCTGGGAGATTGGTAAACATGCCAGAAATAGAAAGGGGAAGTGAGTTTTCTCCAGAAATACCAATAACTGCCAGTGCCAAAAAACAAAGGAACAGTGCCGGTTCAGCCAGTGCGGCAAAGCAGGCCTCACGGCTTGCTCCCATGCCTTCAAAAGAAGAGCCTGTATCCAGTGCCGCAAGTATCATAAAGAAGCGTCCTATTCCGAGCAGATAGGCCACCAGAATAAAGTCGCCCTGGAATGCGAGAGGTGAGGGCACACCTCCCAATGGCAACAGTAAAAGCGCGAGATAGGCTGTTACCAGAGAGAGCAAAGGGCCAGCGGCAAATATCCATGTTGTGGATGGGCTGATAACAGCGCCTTTTCCAAGGAGTTTGGCAATATCATAGTAGAGCTGGAAGAAGGGTTTTCCTTTACGACCACCAAAAAAAGCTTTGACCTTATTGATGATGCCCACAAAAAAAGCAGCCAGAAGAATACCCAGCGCCAAGGATCTGAAGAAAAAATGAAGCGCGTTCATGCTGCACATCCCCAGACAAGTAATCCTATAAGCGTTGCCAGTCTTTAAATGAGATCAAAATGAATACGTCCTGACTTACTCTCTTTTAGCACGTCCCAGC
>CAMTOM010000087.1 GCA_947074125.1 uncultured Desulfovibrionaceae bacterium | reverse complement strand
GGTATAAAAGCTCTGCTGCTTGAGGCTGGAGGGCTCACCCACAGATCTACACTCGCAAGCCATGCTCTGCTCCACAGCGGTGGACATTATGCCATCACTGATCCGGTATCTGCCAAAGAATGCCGGCAGGAAAATGCCATCCTTCGCTCTATTGCGCCAGAATGTATTGAAAACAAAGATACTTTTTATGCCCTCTCAGAAACGGATGATCCTCTCTACGTGACGGCCTGGCGCAAAGCATGTGAACAGGCAGAAATCATCACAACAGAACTTCCTCTGGAACAAGCACGACGTGATGAGCCATTATTGCCATCTCACTGCAACACAATTTACAGCCTGCCTGATGTGACCATCAATACCTCCCTGCTCGCATGGCATAACTTCTATGCAGCGCGAAGACATGGTGGTAAAGCTCTTTCCTATCGCAAGGTAGAAAAAATTCACCACGAAAATGGGCATGTTACTGGTGTTACCGTCAGCAATCGCATTCGTGGTGAACAGGTATTTTTCCCTTGTGACTACCTTATCAATGCGACAGGGCACCAAACAGCCCAAGTCGCCCAGATGGCAGAACTTGAAATGTCACTCTCACTTACCGGAGAGTTTTTTCTTGTGTGTGATGGACGCCTTTTTTCCCGCCCAGTCCGCCGTCTACGTTGCAACAATGATGCTGGTATTTTTGCCCCACATGGGAATCTCTCACTCACGGGCTCTCTTTCGCAGCCTTTGAACATACTTTCCGACCCCCTTCCTTCCAGCAAACATGTTTCTCATCTTATTGAAGAAGGAAGCACATTTGCCACCAGCTTCAAAAATCATCGTATCTTAAGAGTCGCAACGGCTGTACATCCGGCACTTGCGTCTGATACCTCCCAAGAGAACCATACAGGCTCCTTCTCTTTTATTGATCATGCTACGGACGGTCTTCAGGGCATGTGCAGTGTTTTCGGTGGCGATATTACACGTTATCGCCTTATGGCAGAAAAAGTAACAGATCATGTCTGCCATGTTCTTGGTAACCATTCTGCTTGCAGTACAGCAACAAGCCCCCTTCTCTCTCCCTTACCAGAAGAATATAAGGAAAAAGCAGGATACAGTTTTCCAGCGCATCTCTTTCCTCTTGTCAATGCTCGCTTTGGTGATGACATCGAAGATGTCATTGATACCTCAATGTTTCAGGCAGAAAATCCTATCGTCTGCCAATGCCAGATGCTGAGCCAGACAGAAATAGAGTATATTGCCGAAGATCCTTCCACACATTCTTTATATGATATGCAGCTACGTACCCGTTCAGCGATGGGAAATTGTCTGGCAAGTCGCTGCTCCCTTGCCTCTCTCGCGGTGCTCACAGCCTCACAGGAACAGCCTTATCTCTCGCCTACAGCAAACTTGCAGGATCTTCTCCAAAAGAAATGGACATCAATCCGACCTGCACTCTGGGGAAATCAGATTATTGCATCAGAACTGGAACGTACCGTCTATGCGGGCGTCCTCAATATAGGTGGAGCTGAGCATGATGAACAGCACTGATTCAGACGTACTCGTCGTCGGAGCTGGCTTTTCCGGTCTTGTTGCCGCACTTTGTGCTGCGCAGCGAGGCAAAAGTGTACGTTTGCTCTCACAAGGAGCAGGAACACTCCCCATCAGCAGTCATTGCATCGACCTTCTTGGCTATACAGCAAATAACACTCTTATTGCAGACGACCCATGGGATGCACTGGAGACATTGCCACAGGAGCACCCTTACCGCATCATTGGCAAAAAAAACATTCGTTTGGCATTCAGTTTTCTGAAGCAGCTCAGTGAACAACATCGCTGGCCATTTATCCCTCTTCACCCTGAAGGGAAGCTGCGAAACTGTCTGCTCCCTACTATTATGGGGACATTGCGGCCCTCGTATTTTGCTCCATCTGCATTTGCCCTCCAACAATTAGAACAAGCCAAACAGGTTCTGATTGCAGGTATACAGGGACTCTATGAATGCCAGCCTGCGCTCATTGCCACCCAATTACGCCGATACTCACAGTACAGCCCAAAAGAATTTTCTGAAGTGCTCTTACAGCCTCCTTTTGTTTCCAAAGGGGCATCTTCTCTTTCTACACTTGATATGGCACATTTTATTGATACCGAAAAAGGGCTGCGCTGGTTAATTGAGACCCTACAAGTACACGTCTCACAAGATTCCTATCAAGCTATTCTTCTGCCTCCCATATGCGGCACCAAAGCAAGCATGGATCTTATGGAAAGACTCACAGGAGAACTCTCCTGTGCTGTTGTTGAAATGCTTTCTCCGCCCCCAGGTGTCGGAGGACTGCGCTTGCGCAATCTTCTTCTGGAAGCCATAAAACCTCTAGGGATACGCCATGTGGAAAATGCCACTGTCAGTGGCGCTGTGGGCGAACACAATACCTGCAAGGCACTTGTCGTGTCAGGAAAAGATGGAGAACGTTATTATAAAGCCAGAAATTTTATTATAGCTACAGGAGGCTTACTGGGAGGAGGCATTTTTACAGAACCTGGCAAAGCACGGGAAAGCATCTTCCATCTTCCTCTCGCAATTCCTGAAGAAACGGAACAATGGTCAGATCCTGCTGTCTTCGGTTCACATCTTTTTGCTCGTATGGGTGTTATGGTAAATAATCGCCTTAATCCTGTTAACGCTCAAGGTCAAACCTTGCTCACCAATGTCCATTTTATCGGACGTAGCCTTGGAGGCTATGACCCTGTCACTGAAAAAAGTGGTAATGGTGTTGCCCTTGCGAGCGCCTGGTATGCAGCCCAACTGCTCTAGGAAGAGAAAAATGAATCCAAACAAATCAACACAAAGCTGTATTGCCTGTAGTGCCTGTGAAACACAGTGTCCAGTAAGCACACCAGAAAAACCATTTCCTGGACGCTATTCCACTGGCACTATCACACAGGAATATACATCTCAGCCAGATCCTACACAATCCTGCTCGTACTGTAAGATTTGTGACATCATCTGTCCTCAAGGCATTTCTCTTTCTCGACAGAATATGCTCACTCGATCACATCAATATGCTCAAAAGCGTCCACCAATGCGGAACTGGATTCTCTCACACAGTGAACGCCTCTCAAATATTTTTGCTTTCCTTCCTTCCAGATTGCGAAACTGGTGTAAGTCAAACAGCCTCAGTCGCAGCTTTCTTGCCTCAATCGGATTGACACCATACATGTCCTTCCCGCCTTTCGCTCCCAAAACTTTTTATGCGTATTGTAAGAATATTCGCCAGCCTGCGAGTGATAAAAAAATTGCTTTGTTTCCAGGCTGTCATATCAATCTCTATGACCCTCAAGCTGGTCTGGATCTTGTGTGGCTTTTAAATCGTGCAGGATATGAAGTTTGGATTCCCCAGAACTTTGTCTGTTGCGGTTTGCCTCTGATCACAAATGGTTTTTGGGAAGAGGCAAAAACACATACTCTTCGTAATATGGCGACTCTCCTCGGTTGCCGTCAGATGGGCATTCCGGTTATCACGGCCTGCCCAAGCTGTTCAGTGATGTTCAAAGAAGATCTCCCTGCCTATTTTCCAGATGCCATGCAAAATCTTGAAAACACAGCGCTGCTGGACGCACACGCTTTTATCCTTTCCTCTCTGGAAACAGGAGTGCTACCACCACCAGACATGTCTGCAGATCAGCAAGGCACTCTTTTATACCATGCTCCCTGCCATATGCGCGTTCAAGGGTTGGGACTTCCCGCTCTTGAATTACTCCAATCCATTAAAAATCTCGCTGTTGTTCGCGCTGATGCTCAGTGCTGTGGTCTTGCAGGAACCCACGGTTTCAAGAAAGAGCATTACACTCAGGCTTCAGAGCTGGGAAAAGTCCTCTCTGACACTGCCATAACTATGAATGTCTCTCTCACAAGCTCAGAATGTGGTTCCTGCCGAACACAATTACAGCATATAACGGGGAAAAACTCTCTCCACCCTCTTTCCATCCTCCGTCGCCACTATTCAGAGTCTTAGAAGAGCGGCCTTAAAAATCTCGATTTTCTTTTTCTAAAAGAGTAATACATCTATTTTTCTATATACCTTCTTTGCCAACTTTTCTATATCAGCATCAAAAATCCTGACATAAACGATTCAAGAATATAAACCTCTTTCCTCCAAGACAATATTCTCTTACACAACAAAAAAAGGAGACCCGTAGGCCTCCCTTCATAATAATTATTTCAGGCGATAACTATGGCGTGTAACCATCTATTGACTGTCCCAGTTCTGCGGGCACAATCCCTTCAACAACAATAGTATTCATCACAACATCCCCAGCAGACAAGACAATGTGAGTATCCCCACCTGAACCACTCAAGGTTACAGTCAAGGCATCATTCCCTTCTGTCGTCAATGCTGTCAGGTCAATGGTGTCGCGATCAAGGTTGAAATTTCTGATAGTATCAACAAAGTGGTTGCCATCCTGAATATCCTCTCTCGTCCAACGGTAGGTTGTCTCAACTTCATCACCACCTACCAGGGTATCATTTCCAATACCACCCTGCAAAATGACATGGCCATTACCCAAACCTTCAACAGAGAGGTAATCGTTGCCAGCACCACCATCAAAGATATTGATATTTTCTACGTGTGCTGAACCTGTATAAGGATTGACATTATCACTAAAGCTCAAGCCTCTGGCACTGATAATGACATGATCATTCCCATTGCCAAAGGAAAGTACATCCGTACCCCCACCGCCATTGATCAGAATGTCTTCAGTACCGGAGAAGGAATGAACAGTAATAACATCATTACCACCTGCCCCATTGCCATCAGCAGTGTCTCCATAGACATTGCCTCCACGAAGCACATCAATAGTTATGGAATCATTACCGCAACGAGAAGAGTTCTCTGAGGAACGGGCATCCCCGTAAACACTGCCTCCAAGGAGTTCTGCGATCAAAATGGAATCATTACCGCCCTGGGCAGCATTACCAAAAGATTGGGCATCACCATAAACAGAACCACCTTCCATTGTTGCAGTAATGGCGATCGTATCATTGCCACCAGAAGAATTTTCCATCAGCACTGCAGCATCACCAGACACAACACCAGACTGCACGCCAATCAGAGAGATAGAATCATCCCCTCCCTGGGCATTTGACATGGAAGCACCTGCATCTCCGGAAAGAATCCCACCATCTGTGAGTCTACCAGAAATAAGGATTGTATCATCACCACCATTTGCACGTAACTGTGCAGCAGCATCGCCTGCAACAGTCGCATTGGAAATATTACCGGATATTAAAATAGAGTCATCACCAGCAATGTTTTCTTCAAGAGCAATGGCATCGCCACTGACAGAAGCTCCATTCATAACATGACCAGCGATATTTACAAGGTCATCGCCCATACCGAGAGTAAGTGATACAGAAGAGGCAACACCAGCGGTATTCACAGCGCCATCTACATTACCACTCACAAAAACAGTCTCAGCAGCAACTGTAAAATGAGCCTGCCCTGGATTTGTAAACTGGAACAAAGTAATGGAATCTTCAGATTGTGCAGAAGTAGTCTCTGATGTCAGACCATTCAATAGCCATACATTATTATCAACTGCATTATTACCAGTACCAGTATTACCCGTGTTTCCAGTACCAGGCTCTGCACCAAAGACAGGATCTTCAAATCCACGATAGCTCTCAGTATCTCGGAGACTCTGTGTAATCAAGGCCTCGTCTAAAATTTCAACGAAAGTAATCTGAAGACGTAATTCACCCGATTCAATGTGACGAGCAGAAAGTGTAATAAAACCATCATCATTTGGTTCGATACGTATATCATACTCTCTGCCAGTACGAATATCACCAAAATCAATGATATCGCCCTGTTTAAAACCATGAACCTCATCCTGGAATGTTGCCCCCTGAACAAGGTCATCCAGTGCCCAGCAGAAACGCTTTACGCCATCGGTATTGCCCACAAGGGTATCATTCCCTCTGCCGCCAGCAAGAAGGTCATTCCCTGTTCCAGACTCAATATAGTCATCACCGGCGCCACCATACAGACTGTCGTCACCTACACCACCATACAGAGTGTCATCGCCGGCGCCACCAGAAAGAAGATCGTTTCCATTCCCACCGATCAGGGTATCATTGCCAGCACCACCATACAGGCTATCATTATCGATACCCCCATCAATCAGGTCATTGCCAGCACCACCCCAAATGGCATCATTGCCAATACCACCATCAATGGTATCATCACCATCACCACCATCAATGAGGTCATTGCCTTCACCACCGTGGATAGAATCATTGCCAGCACCAGCATAGATAGTATCATCTCCGTCATCTCCATAAATGACATCATTGCCAGCACCACCATAAATCAGATCATTGCCATCACCCCCATCAATGCTCTCATCCCAGTCAACCACATCGATGACATCATTCCCTACTCCGATGGACACTAAGACC
>CAMTOM010000086.1 GCA_947074125.1 uncultured Desulfovibrionaceae bacterium | reverse complement strand
AGCGAAGAGAGTGAGGAGGAACGCACACATAAACATATTCAGAAGCGGCATAAAATATAGAAAAACACATTACATCTTTGCCCCTCTGCCCCCTTTATAGGGGCTCCCCCCATACTGCCTCCCGCGTGCCCCACACTCGCGGGAGGTTTCTCATCAAAAAATGGACTGCAAAAAGTACTTCAGACATTATCCTGCCATAAACGCAGGCATTTCTCTTCTCTCAACGTGCCCCTTTGGGGAATATCACAACACCCAAAGTCTTCAAAAAAATACGAAGATCCAGCACAATAGACATATTCTTGATATAATACAGATCATATTCCAGCTTTTCGCGAGCGCCCTCTTCTGAAGAGGCATAGCCACACGAAACTTGCGCCCAGCCCGTCAATCCAGGCTTAACACTATGTCGCAAACTATAATAAGGAATACGCCGCTTCAGCTTTCTTACAAAAAGCTCTCTCTCGGGACGCGGTCCAATAAAACTCATATCACCGCGCAAGATGTTCCACAGTTGGGGTAACTCAGCAAGGCGCACCTGTCGGATAATGCTCCCTATACGTGTCACACGCGCATCATCAGGCACTGTCCAGCGCGTGCCATGAGCATCGGCATCCTGAATCATTGAACGGAATTTATACAGGGTAAATCCTTTTTCATTCAATCCCACACGCCGCTGTCTGTAAATCACAGAACCTGGCGAGGCACGACGAATCAGAACATACAGCAACAGCATCAGCGGAAAAGTACACAGCAGTACCAGCATGGCAAAAAAAACATCCATGACTCTTTTCAGACGCCGCAAAGCCCCACGGGTATTCAATGAAAAGCCCTCGTTTACCAAAAGCCATTCATCAGTGATCTGCGACAAAGGCAAACGCTGCCCCACATGCTCATACAACAAGCGGATATCCACCACTTGTGTGCCTTGCAGTTTTGCCGTCAACAGCTCCCGCGCAATATCATCATCCAAAGGAGCATCGGGCAAAAGAACAATAAAATCGACATTGTGCTCGCGGGCTTTTTCCAACGTTTGAAATGAGGGGCCAAGATAAGCCGCGACAGCCTTTTCGCCTGGTTCTCCCACATAACCCACAATTCGTGCCGTCTGCCAGTTTGCTGCCAGCAAATCATGCACACTGCCTGCCTTGTCAAAACCAACCAGCAATATCCGCAAAGGCGCAATCCATCGCCGCACGGCAATATAATACAAAAAGCGCCAGCCAAGTGATATGCAAAAAACAATAGCACCCAACGACAGCACCATTATTTTCTTGAAGCGCCAGTAATCAAAGAGAAAAGATACCGTTGCCGCAAGCACACAACCAAGAACACACGCCACCAGCGTTCTGACAAGCGTATCCCTGAAATCTTCATGCCCCATACGATACGCATCGACAATATAAAAAAACAGCAAATAACTGCCAATGTTTGTAAACGACGCACCCGTATAATTTCTAAAAACATACAGATCCGAAGGCAACCAAATAAGACCTACAAGCACGAGAGCCAGCACCAGGCCTAGAATATCCATACACAGCAAAAAGACCATGCGCGATCCACGCATCATATGACTTCTCCCCGAACGCGACTCTTTGGACATAATAAAGCAGGCACGTTCTCCCACTCATTTCAAGGAGCACTCTTTTCGTACAATATCACAATCAACAAGAGTTCTAAAGCCCCATATGCTCCATCATATATGAAGCAATACATGAAGCATCAAACTCCTCTACTGCCCTGCGACGTCCTTCTGCTCCCATACGGGCAATCAGATCAGGAGTACGCAAAAATTTTTCCATGCCCAAAGCCAGAGCATAGGCATCACGCGGCGGCACCAGAAATCCATTGATCCCTTCTGCAACCACTTCCCTGCACCCAGGGACATCACTCACAACCACAGCCCGTCCCATACTCATCGCTTCCAGAATCGCTGTAGGCATCCCCTCTCTCCAGGAAGGCAAGACTACCACACTTGCCTGTGCCAGTACAGGACGCACATCATCTACAGCCCCCAACCAAAGTACGTTACCCTCATCCAGCCATTCTTGCAGACATTCCCGTGATACAGCACCAACGCCCTCTTCTTCCGGTCCAAGAAGCCAGAAACGCGCATTGGGATATGAAGACGCGAGCACGCGTGCTGCCTTTATATACTCCTCTATTCCCTTCGCCCAAAGCAAACGCGCCACCAGAACAAATGTTACAGGCGCATACACAGGCGATTCAAGAGCAAAGCGAACAGTATCAACACCAACGCCAGCGCAAAAAACTGCCCGTCCTTCCAGTTGCAAGCCTGCCTGAGAAAATGCCTCGGCATCTGCCGTATTTTGAAAAAAAATCTTCTCCGTCACAGGTAGAGCCAGGCGGTACAGGGTGCGCACCAGCTTTCTCAAAAAACGCTTTGCCCACGTATCCGCCTCAAAAGCGTAGCCCAGTCCCGTAATGACAGCAAACACACGCTTACACCCAGCAACGCGTGCCGCAAAACATCCATAAATAACAGGCTTGATAGTTGCCGCAAAAAGAATGTCTGCCTCTTCCTCACGCAAGATCCGCCGTATCGCCAAAAAAGTCTGAATATCCCGAAAGGGATTATAGCCTTTACGATCAAGAGGATAGAAACGGAAATGGATACCTTCTGCCTCCAGCAGCATCCGCGTTGGCGTATCATCATCCGGCACAAGACATAGCACAGTGTGCCCCTTCTGGCGCATGCGCAAAAGCAAAGTCTTCCAGAAAAGGCGCAAAGTACGCATTTGATTCACAAGGATAAGAACTTTCATAATAGGCAGGAAGAGCATAACAATATAATAAGACGCTGAAAAGAGCCTGCGCGCAACATCATTCCGCAGACTTTACAGACTTTGTGCAAGCGTCTATCTTGCCGCGTAAAGGAGATTCTGTATGTCACGTTATGCACATATTCAAGATGAACTGCGCTCACATCCAGCAACCTGGCTTATTACAGGCGTTGCCGGCTTTATTGGTTCCAATCTTCTGGAAACACTCTTGCGCTTGAATCAACGCGTTATAGGGCTGGACAACTTCCTGACAGGACACCAAAAAAATCTGGATATGGTACAGGAACTGACCGGAGAATCCCTATGGCGTAATTTTACTTTTATTGAAGGCGATATTCGTGATCCTGAGACCTGCCGTCAGGCCTGCTCTGGCGTTCAGCATGTCCTCCATGAGGCGGCACTTGGTTCCGTGCCCCGCTCCCTCAATGACCCTTTGCTGACGAACAGTTGCAACATTACGGGATTTCTCAATATGCTGACCGCCGCCAAAGATGCTGGTGTCGCAAGTTTTGTTTATGCCGCTTCTTCTTCCACCTATGGAGACTCCCAAACACTCCCCAAAGTTGAAGAGCATATCGGCAATCCCCTTTCCCCTTATGCCGTCACCAAATACGTCGATGAGCTGTATGCAGATGTCTTTGGTCGCTGCTATGGTTTCAAAAGTATTGGTCTGCGCTATTTCAATGTTTTTGGTCAGCGGCAGGATCCAGAAGGCGCTTATGCGGCTGTCATCCCTCAATGGTTCGCGGCACTTTTCCATAATAAAACGGTTTTTATCAATGGAGATGGCGAAACAAGCCGAGATTTTTGCTACATTGATAATGTTGTACAGGCCAATATTCTCGCCAGCCTCGCATCGGAAGAGGCGAGAAATACAGTGTACAATGTTGCCTTTGGAGAGCGGACAACCCTCAATGACCTTTTCTGTCTGGTTCGGGACGAGGTTTGTCGCTTCCAGCCTGAAGCCGCTACAGCCAAGCCAAGCTATCGGGACTTTCGCCCAGGCGATGTACGTCATTCCCTCGCCAATATTACGAAAGCAAATACCCTGCTCGGCTATGCCCCCCAATACAACATCCGCGAGGGAATGCGCCTTGCGGGAGACTGGTACCATAAGCATATTGCCTAACCGCCCCCAATTCCCTGTGTAATGGAGATGCTATGAGAATTATTTACTTGCTATTCATGGGTATTCTTCTTGCCCTGCTCCTTGCCATTGGCTTTGCCTATATGACACTGGATATGGAAACTGTCCGCAAGCAAATCGCAACCTTAAGCCTTGAGCATACGGGCAAAGAGCTTCTTCTGGACGACCTGCCCAAATTCTCTCTTTCCCCCCTTGGCGTGACGTTTGGCCGGGCAACCTGGGGCTATCAGGACGGCAAACCAGCTCCTCAAGGGCTCTCGTGCGCGATGGATGCTGGCTCTGCCAGTGTAGAGCTCAAATCTCTCTTCTCGGGCAGAATCAAATTTCATGAAATCATGTTCCAGCGCCCCATCGTCACAGTACGCCCAGAGCCTTCTACCGCAAAAGCCACACCCGCAAAAAAGAAAAAAGAAGGTGACTCTTCTCTGGCACTTGAACTCAATCGCTTTACTATCCTTGCTGGTGCCATCTATCTTGAAGAAAACAACCGCAATCTCGTCTGTGAGAACGTTTTCTTCCAGGTCAAAGATTTCGTCATGGACGCACAGGATGTTTCTGGTGGAACTTTTGAAGGAAACACCGTTATCCAGACAAAGAATCCTGAACTGCTTGGCTCGCTTCTGTTTTCCGGCAAACTCACTGCTGTACCCAGCAAGGTAGAACTTCAGAACTTCAAACTGGAGTTTCTTCCCAAAAAAGGGGTGATCCCCGTAGCATTTGCACCACTCACCTTTCAGGCAAATATGGCTTTCAACCCTCAAAGCCTTCGCGGCAATCTCTCACAGCTCAGCTTTACGACAAACAATCTTGATGTTCAGGCCAAAGGCGCAATGCATGTGGCAGATCCCGCCTTTCAGGGACAGGTCACACTCAATGCTGCCCCCCGCACACTGCTCACGCTGTTAGGTCTGCCCCTCCCCACCGGAAAGGATACCTTCACCTGCAGTACCGATATTGATTTCAACAAAGGCCAAATTCAATTCAATAATATCAACGGTACACTGGAAGGATGCACAATCGCAGGACAACTCGCCATACAAACCAATAAAGATCTTGCAATAACAGGCAACCTCAACCTTGGCGAATTAACAGTAGACACCTGGATGCCACTCCCTAACCAGGACGCACAGGAGTCATCTCCAGCCGCATCGCAAAGCTGGCCTGGCCTTGATCTTAAAATGAATATCGCCGGACTCACATATGACAAGGTGCGTATCAACAATCTTGCCGGTCACCTCTCAGGCAAAAACGGACGCTATACCCTTGCTCCGCTCAGTGGCACACTTGCTTCTGGTGGCACATTTGATACGAAAATATCTGCCAATCTTTCCCAAAACACATATCAGGTATCAGGAAATGCCGCTAATGTTGCTGTTGGCGAACTACTCAAAAGCATTCAAAATAAAGAACCCCTTTCCGGTATTGCGGATCTTACTTTTGACGTGAAAACACAAGGTCTCGACAATGCACAATACATCGCGAATCTGGCAGGTCAGGGCAATATGACCATGCGCGACATCCAGCTCAAGAGCATCAGCTTGCTGCCCCCCAATGCCCCACTGCCCCCAGAAAAGAACTTTAGCAAACTGGGACGTTTTGACGCTCCGTTCATTATCGCTTCAGGAGTTGTCGCTTTGCCCGATATTAGCCTCAGTTCTCCTTCGCTATCAGCAAAAGGGAATGGCCTTATCAGCCTTCCAGAAGAAAAGCTGCACATTCAGGGAGTTATCAGCACAAAAGGCTATAGCTTGCCTGTAGTCGCCAAAGGCTCTTTCGACTCTCTCTCATATGGTCTTGATCCCTCATTCACGCAAGACATGCTCAAGGACAGTGCACAAATTATTCTGGAACAACTCCAGAAAAAAGAGGCTATAAATATTGGAACCGTTCTTGAGGGTCTTGGCGGTATTTTGAAAGACAAGACCGCAACGCCACCGGCAACAACCCCCTCACAGGAACCCACAACACCGGCTTCACCAGACTCATCAACACCTTCATCTGTTCCCCCCATGGAAAAAGAGACAGGAGCCGCACCACAACAGCCGTCCCCTGCCTCACAAAAAATTATGGAAAATATTCTGAACAGCACAGGCTTGAAAGATAAACTCAGTCCACAAACACAATCTGAGATTCAAAAAGCTGCGGATACGCTTCTTAAAGATATTTTCAAAAAATAACATCTCCACATACAACAATCAGGGCGATACCTCTTGCAGAAAAAGGTATCGCCCTGATATTTTTTATGCGCTCTTTACCGCACTTCAAAAGGTCTTGCGGAAGAATGACCTATAAGCACTTCCTGCGCTTAAACGACAAACTCTTTGCTTTCGCCAGCTTTCATGTCCACGCATTCACAGTCAGGCGCTGTCAGTTTCTTCAAAAGACGACAAATGAGGCTGTTACAAAACATTTTGCACTGAAATACATCTAGACACATACATATGAAAGGCGGGGATGAAGCTGTGCCTTGCAGCAAGCCTGTCTGTGTGTGCGCTAGTGCAAATGTTGGTTGACTGCAGATGCGAC
>CAMTOM010000085.1 GCA_947074125.1 uncultured Desulfovibrionaceae bacterium | reverse complement strand
ATGATGCGGCTGCTACCGATGCGGAGATTGCGTCGTGGGCTGCGTTGACTTCTGAATTGGAGTACGAATATAATTATGGTACGGTAGGCGATTTCTCGAAACTTCAAACCTTGGTTACGCAGAGCGAAGCTTTGCTGACTCCTCAGCAAGCGGCCAACTATCCCGAAATGGCTGTTGCCGAATTGAGCGATGTGGTCGCCGGCTGTAAAAGTCTTATCTTGGGAAATAAAGCTTCACAAGGTCTAATAGATCAATGGTATACCGCCTTGCAAACCGCACAAACTCGTTATAAATCAACAGAAGGTTTCGTCTTTGATGATTCTTCGGTGACCCGGGGATATGATACCGATCGCGGCTTTATTCATCCGGGTGCTTTGCATACCCAAGCCGATTTTGATCGTGTTAAAGCTCTTTTGGATGCTAAAGATGCCACCATCGTAGCAGCTTATGAAAAGTTGAAAGCCAATGCTTATTCACAATCCAATGTGACTACCTATCCGGTGGAGACCATTGTACGCGGTGGGGGTGTCGGTGAAAACTATATGAATGCGGCTCGCGGAGCTGCCATGGCTTATCAAAATGCGCTTCGGTGGAAGATTAGCGGAGAAAAGGCACATGCCGATAAAGCCATCCATAAGTTATAGCGTTGCTGTGTTGGAATGGATGAAGGACAGTTATATTCGCAGGGAGCCTGATAACGGGCATTATCCCACACAGGAATACGCTGGCGGTACAGCCCGCGTGCAACCAGACCACACACACCAAAATCATCGGCAAGCACATCAGTAAAAATGCCACCGTTGACCCATTCGTTATTGCGATATGCCGCCACAGAAAAAATATCAGGATGCTTTTCCTCATGTACATGCGGCACAATCTTATGCCACTCATCCCAACGTGAAAGCGTTCCCAGCAAGTCCTGACGTCCAATAGCTTTCAAAAAAGGCTCCATACCAGATTCAAGCCAGGCAATGTCCTCACTGCTCAACGGTTCAAGAGTCGCATCTGCAGGAAGCGCATCTGTTTTGCCACGAACATATACCAGACCACCAACCATGCCCACACAAGGACGCGCTCCAAGTACAGAGGGCATACTTTCGCAACCATGACCACAAACAACCGCACGCCCTCCCCCCATAAACTCAAAGGAAAAGCTGCCAGTATTTTCAAGTATCCATAATTGCGGCGCCTGATAAAGAGGGTCATGCTTCATCAAGGAACCAGAACGCGTTCCCGCACGACCTCCAATATAAATGGTACCTGCTGCGGCGCAATGGCCTGCCGTATCACCAGCATCACCACGCACAACAATTTTACCACCGGCATTCAGCCAACCCACATCCGCAGGAGCAGAGCCTTCCACTGTTACTTCAGTGTTTTCCAGACACATGGAGCCAACGCGCTGCCCTGGATTGGTCACCAGAAAAGAAAGTGGCTTGCCTTCGGTATTCCAGAGAGGCCCGCCAATGTCATGCTGGCCTGAAGCGTGGATGGTAAAGTCTGTCACACCATCAGTCACGGCTTTTTCAATGGAAAGGAGCAGATCTTGAGTAGACATGCGCTCCGTGGCGTCATTAACGGTTTTCAGCGTTTCTATCGTCAACATACGGTTTTTCTCCACGGAATTCATGTTCAGCAGGCGTAAACAATGCCAAGCTTTTCTGCCACAGCCCTGTCGGTAGATACCAAAGCATCAGACCGTCCAACGGGCAGGGAACTATTGCCTATGGGAGCCATGAGCTTGCGCAGCTCACTATCCAGCGTCAGCATATAATCCACGATACTCTGTGCGCCACGATCAATATCCAGACGGCGCACCAGACGCGGATCCTGCGTGCAGATGCCAGCGGGGCACTTGCCTGTAGAGCACGCATTACAACGACCCTGCTCATTCCCCACACAGCCGAGAAGCTGAATCATCAGCTTGCCCACAATAACACCATTCGCACCAAGGCATATCATCTTAAAGGCATCTGCGGCGGCATTTCCTGTCATGCCAATGCCACCACCAGCCCAAAGCGGAATCTGCCCCTGCAAGCCCTGCCGAACAGCCGCCATATAACAGTCACGCATCTTGGAAACCACAGGATGTCCGGTATGGTCGAGTGAAATTTCATTGGCAGCGCCCGTACCACCCTGCACACCATCGAGGAAAAATCCCCCACAAATTCTGTAGGGATCTCGCAACAGGTTATTGTATACGGAGACAGATGTTGCCGAAGCAGCACATTTAATGGCCACAGGCACACGAAAACCAAAGGCTGCACTGAGGGAAAGGTGCATTTTCTGCACAGATTCCTCAATGGAATACAAACCTTGATGGTTTGGCGGTGAATGCAAGGTAGCTTTGGGAACACCACGAATGGCCTGAATGTGCGGCGCCACTTTTGCAGCGGGCAGCAAACCACCATCACCAGGTTTTGCTCCCTGTCCAATCTTGATAAGCACACCCGCAGGGTCAGTCTTCATATGTGGCAATGCACGCAGAATTCTGTTCCAGCCAAAATGCCCCGATGCGATCTGCAATATCATATATTTCAGCTTGTCGGAGGTCATCAGCTTGACGGGCATTCCCCCTTCACCAGAACACATACGGAAAGGCAGACCACATTTTTCATTCAAATAGGCCGTTGCCAGTGCAATAGCTTCCCAGGCGCGAGTTGAAAGCGCCCCGATAGACATATCACTGAAAATAAGAGGATAAATCCAGTTTACCGGAGGCGTTCTGTCTATCTGCTTTAACGAATCACCTTCAATCGCCAAAGGCAGATGTTCTGGCAAAAGTATGCGCCCAAAAGGAGCGCGAATATCAAAAGTATGCCGTTCTGAATCCAGTGAAGGGTCTGTCATCTGGCTGATGCGCCCCACAATAATATGATCCAGGGTACGCTGGGCATTCAGATTGGTTCTGCCCCCCCGTTTCGCTGGTCCAAGACAACGCGTGAGCATGGCAAAACGGTTGTCAGGATTACGCACGGGACGAATGGCTTCATTGGGGCAAACTTTGGCACACATACCACAACCCACACAGGCTTGTGACAGACTCACACGCTGGCGGATAACAGGACGCGACATATGCTCTCTGGCAGGATCTGGATATGCCGCACGTGAAAGTGTCATACTCCGACGCTCAACACCTACTTCAATGGCATTTATGGTGCAGGCAGCGACACAACTGCCACACATGGTGCAGCGTTCCGGTCGATAGTCGATATTCCAGCGCAGGTCTGTTCTGGAAAGTTCCTGAGTGACTATTGTTTCCATCTTTGCACCGCCAGTTCATTGGTAATAAGTACCACTTCCCGCTCATTAACATAAATATCCTGCGAAATATCGCGATCAGGCAGGACATTATTCAGCCCACACACTTCTGAGGAAATAACAACCATGTCATCATCCTGACCGATCACAACAGGACGCAATTTTTTTGAATCACAACAGGAAAGCATTTCCCCACCAGGCAGAACCGCAATGATGGTATTGGGGCCATTGATTTCAAGGTGTGCCAGTGACTCGCGAATGCGCGTCAGTACATCCGCATCACCGCGCTGTTCAATCTCGGCAAAAGGCAGAGGTGTAATCACGTGCTTGTAATACTTCACAGGCCACTTTAACTGGCGCAGCACATAATGGAGTGAATAAAGAAAAGTCTGGGAGTCAGATTCAAAACCGATATAGCCCCGATGAAGCGACTTCTGATATTCCAGATTCTTCGTATAAAAAGTGTTCTCTCCATTGGCGCACAGGGTATATCCCTGAAGAAAGAAGGGATGCGCTGCATAGCGCACAATATCATAGTTAGTATTCTGACGGCATTGAGCCACAATAGACTTTGCAGCAAGGGCACCAGAATCTTCCCAAAGGCGGAAATAGGTCGCAATGGCTCTTGGATCACCAATTTCCTTGAGGGTCAAAACATCAGGCCAGAAAGAATAGACGTAGCCTTCTCCATTTTTCTCAAGGATTTCACGTAAGGCAAGACGCGTGTCCAGCAGCAGTTCCTCTTTATCTTCCTGCGAACGATCTGCCCAGACTTCCGGATAGTCGTAGTTACGGAAAATATATTGAGGCATGGCATTGATGGCGAGCCCACTTTGTCGACGTACCTGGGGTGTCCATGTAGCGACTTCAACAAAGCCTTCAGCATCCATATAGTTTTTCGCCAGCGCAGCTCCCTGCCGCGTACATGCCATGGAAAGCAGAGGCTTGTCTTTATAGGGAGCAAACACCCCATCCAGATCCTGCATAATCAGGGCAAAACCAGAGTTGTCATGCCCTTCCTGTTGCGGAAGCATGAGCGACAACGCCTTTGAGGGGTGTATCGGCTTCCTGCTTTTAATGGACCCTATTCTGCACATTACATAGTCTCCTTGATTTCCCGTCCAAACATAAGGGGACGGGATCCCCTGCACACAGCGTCTTTGAACACACAAACAAATGACAAAAGCCGCACAAAAATCCGGCACGTCCCCAAAAGTCTGTGCCGTCAAAACTCGCCTATACTAAATTTGCATATCTTTTGTAAACAGTAAACAAAGGCATCAAACAAATTACGTCAAAGTTGTCAGCAACTTAGCTTCCATAAACTTTCAAAAATCTTTCCTTGTGTTTCAAAGAATAGCAACCAGCCCCTTCTGTTAAAGCTGGGCAGTATGGTTAAAAAATTCCTAACCCAATTTTTTCGCCAAAAGTTCATTCACCAGGGCGGGGTTGGCTTTTCCTTTAGTAGCCCGCATTACCTGACCAACAAAGAAACTCAGCAATTTTGTTTTACCACCACGATAGGCTTCTGTCTCCGCAGGGTTTGCCGCAATCACATCATCAACAATCTTCTCAAGTTCTGAAGAATCTGAAATCTGCACAAGCCCCTTGTCTGCAATAAAGTCTTTGGGGGCAACACCACTTTCCATAAGCTCACCAAAAACATCATTGGCGATTTTGGCACTGATCACACCACTATCGATCATCTGGACAAGTTCGGCAAGATGCTGTGGCGTCATACGGCAGGCAGAAATATCCTTTCCTGTAGCATTCAGTTCACGCTGCAAAGAACCCAGTATAAAATTGGCGATTTTCCGTGGTTCTGCCAGAGCAGCCGCAGCTTCAAAAAAGTCCGCCATCGCCCTGCTGGCAACCAATACTTCTGCATCAGCTTCTGGCAGTGAGGTCATTGCCATGAAACGTTCCAAGCGCTCCTGGGGCAGTTCGGGGAGTGCAGCCTGCAAGCGGGCAAACTCTTCCTCAGATATACATACAGGCAAAATACCAGGGTCGGGGAAATAGCGGTAATCATGCGCTTCTTCTTTCCCGCGCATGGAAACGGTAAGGTTTTTGACCGCATCATACAGACGTGTTTCCTGAATAACCTTTTCACCGTCATCCAGAACATCCTGCTGGCGGGCGATTTCAAAATCAATGGCACGCTGCACATTACGGAAAGAATTCAGATTCTTCAGCTCAGCGCGGGTACCAAATGGTTCTGTGCCTTTTTTTCGCAAGGATACGTTCGCATCACAACGAAAGCTTCCTTCTTCCATATTGCCATCACAAATGCCAAGATAGGTCACAATCGCGTACAGGCGCTTTAAATACGCCACCGCTTCAACAGCCGAACGCATATCCGGCTCCGAAACAATTTCCACAAGCGGGGTTCCCGCACGGTTCAGATCCACATAGCTGGCATTTTCATGCTGCGCGTGAATGCTTTTACCCGCATCATTTTCCATGTGGATGCGCGTGATACCTATCGTCTTGGACATATCGCCTACACGAATATCAAGGTGTCCGTGTTCACAGATGGGCAGTTCAAACTGCGAAATCTGATAACCGGCAGGAAGGTCAGGGTAAAAATAATTTTTTCGGGCGAAAACGGATTTTCGGTTAATCGTGCACCCTGTAGCAAGCCCCACCAATGTGGCATAGCGAACAGCTTCACCATTCACTCTGGGCAATGCGCCTGGCATACCGGAGCATACCTCACACACATTGGTATTGGGGGGCTGTCCAAAACGTGTCGAACAGGAACAGAAAAGTTTGGATTGGGTAGCCAGTTGCACATGCACTTCAAGACCGATAACGGCTTCATATTCTGCCATATTACATTTTCTCCGAAACTGTCAGCTAGACAACTATTCAATACTCTAACAACATCTTTTCAACAAAATTCTGACCACACAACAAAGGTCAGTACAACGAATCTACTCCATGCGACCAAGAAAGCCACGCCGACGCAAGCGCCTGAAATAATTGTCCGGTTCTGGGAGCACAAAAGTCACGCCCTTGGTAATGGTACTAACGACCACACTGTCATCCTTGCGCAGATCAAAACCTTCCTGGCGCTCTGCAGTCAGCGCCGTTTCTGTTGCGTCAGACACCAACGCACTTTTCCGTGTTTTTGCCGCCGGCTCGACTAGTGGCGGCCTCCTTTAGACATAGTTGCCTGTAGGCGGCAGACTCAGTCACCCTATACACGGCTGCCA
>CAMTOM010000084.1 GCA_947074125.1 uncultured Desulfovibrionaceae bacterium | reverse complement strand
GGTTGATGGGGTGGGGGGGACTGGTGGGTGGGGGTGGGGGGGGTGGGAAGGTAGTATTGAGGCTGTTGGTGTGGCGCGTGAGTCGAAAAAACGTTGATTTGGTAATGGTGTTGGGATGCAGTGCGTTGTGATTGTAGGTGCTAGGAATGTTGCGGGTTAGGAGGTGGCGAAAGCTGAAGAGTTTGATGCGCTTACTGAGCATAAAGTTATTTATTTGATGACGGAATGGTTCGATTTCCGCACTCAGGCTGTTGAGAAGCGCGATGCGGCGAGCGACAAGGGGGGAACCATGCGCTTGGGAGCCTATCCATGTCGTGTATTGCCAGAGACAAAAGCTCATGTTGCGTATCAGGGTGATATGGTGGAAGAGCGCCATCGCCACCGTTATGAATTTAACAATGCCTATAAAGAAGTCCTTGGTGAAAAGGGGATGGTCTTTAGTGGTACTTCTCCTGACGGCTCTCTTGTTGAAGTTGTTGAAATTCCTGACCATCCGTGGTTTTTGGGCTGTCAGTTCCATCCTGAATTCAAATCCCGTCCCATGAAGGCACATCCGCTTTTCCGTGAGTTTATTGCTGCGGCAAAAACGAAAGCTCTTCCTTAGAAAAGAGTATAACTTAAGGAATTTGCCATTCTCCGCATACCGTGCATTGGGGAAGATTTTTGTATTTTGATGGCTATGGGAAAATATATGTTTTAAGTTGTTTATTCATTTATATATGTTATTTTTCTCTCTTACATCACTAGCGGCAACACAATACTGTACATTGGTTGCTGCTAGTCTGTTTTAGGGAATGTTACAGGAGTAATGATGATGAAAAAAGTAAAAATAACAGTCTTAAAAACGACTTTTGATAAAGAACTCGCGGATATTTATGGTGTGGAAGGATTGAAGGCCTGTCCCATGTTGCAGGAAGGACAGGTTTTTTATGCGGACTATGCCAGGCCTGAAGGCTTTTGTGATGAAGCATGGAAGGCCATTTATCAGTATGCGTTTGCTTTGGCTCATGGTGCTGGTAATGATGTTTTTTATCATGCTGACTGGATTAAAACACCAGGAGTCGCCATTTGCAGTTGTAATGATGGTTTGCGTCCTGTTATTTTCAAGCTGGAAGCAACAGGCGAAACTTCGGATATTGCGTATACGCCAGTGCGTTAGCTTTCTCATGGAGAAAGTGTTTTTTAGAGTGTGCGGATGGTGTGAGAGCTTTCCGAAGAGATTGCTCACGGAGCTTGCTTGGAGTTATTGAAAAGCAGCTCTTCAGAGGTGTGGCCATATGATTATTGCGATTGTGGGACTTGGCTTGATTGGTGGTTCGCTGTGCAAGGCATTGAAGCAGAAAACCAGTCATACGGTGTGGGGTTTGGATTGTTCTCAGGATGTTTGCGAAAAAGCGCTTTCTGAAGGTGCTCTTGATAGGATCATTACCGCAGATGCCATACAGGGCGCGGATGTGAGTATTCTCTGTCTGTATCCTGATGTGACTCTTGAGTTTTTGCGTCACACTGTTTTTGCCAGAGATAGCCTTGTGATGGATACATGTGGTGTAAAAAGTGTTATTGTTGCTCAGGCGACAGAAATACTTTCGGTGCAGGATGTACGTTTTTTGGGGGCGCACCCCATGGCAGGGCGTGAGTTTTCTGGTTTTGACTATTCTCTCGCGAGCCTGTTTGAGGGAGCAAGTATGATTCTGACTCCCACAGCCGCAACAGCAGAGTCAGACATTTCTTTTGCGAGAAGCCTTTCTCACGATGTTGGTTTTGCGACTGTCGCCATTTCTTCTCCTGAAGAACATGACAGGAGAATTGCTTTTACCTCTCAGCTCGCCCATCTGGTTTCGAGTGCGTATATTAAGAGTCCACAGCTTCAGAATGAGACGGGATTCAGTGCGGGGAGTTTTTTGGATCTGACGCGAGTGGCGAAGTTGAATGAGGATATGTGGAGCACGCTTTTTCTTATGAATAAAGAGGCTCTTCTTGATGAAGTAGACGCCATTCAGCAGCACATTGGTGAATACAGGAAGGCTCTTGCCGATGAGGATGGAGAATACTTGCGTCAATTGTTGCGAGATGGGCGCTTGCGTAAAGAAAAAAGCCTGGAAGCAAGAAAAAAAGGAAGCTCGTGATACGATATAGCCTGCCGTAATCTGTCAGCCAGGTTGTGTGTTTATATCAATAAAAACTGTACTGCATTGAAGAAATAGCCAATAAAAATAATTCCTGTTGTTACAATCGCAATAAATGTTATCAAGAGCGGCATTTTAACAGCTTTTTTTATCATAATCATGGAAGGAAGCGATAATGCCGTTACTGCCATGATGAATGACAATACTGTTCCGATACCGACTCCTTTTGCAAATAAGGCTTCAGCAATGGGAATTGTGCCAAAAATATCAGCATACATTGGGATGCCAACAATAGTTGCGATGAGTACGGAGAAGGGATTGTCTTTTCCAAGAATATATTGAATCCATTCTGTTGGTATCCAGTTATGGATGATTGCGCCAATAGCAACACCGATAATGAGATACCAAAATACCTTTTTAACAGTGGATTTTAGCTGTCTTCCTGCATAGGCCAGACGTTCTTTGAGTGAAGGTACTGGAGCGTCAACGCTGCTTTGCAGAGCATTTTTGATGAAACTTTCTACGTATCGCTCCATGTTAAGCTTTTCTATCAGCGTTCCGCCAAGAACGGCAAGAAGCAAACCTATAACGACATAGGCAAGTGCGATCTTCCAGCCAAAAATACTTGTAAGGATAATGAGTGAGGCCAAATCCACTAAAGGTGAGGAAATCAGAAAGCTGAATGTCACCCCAACAGGAAGTCCTGCGCTTGAAAAGCCAATAAAGAGGGGAATTGATGAACAGGAACAGAATGGTGTGACTGTACCCAGAAGTGCGGCGGCGGTATTTGCCCAGATTCCCTTGACGCGTTTTAACATTTTTTTAGTGCGTGCTGGAGGGAAATAGCTTTGGATGAAGCTGATACAAAAAATCAGTACTGAAAGCAGGATGAAGATTTTAAGAGTATCGTAGAGAAAAAAATGAATGCTGCCACCAATGCGCGATGTGGTATCAATATCAATGCCAGACAAGAAAGTGTCACAAAGGTCACTAAGCCATTGCATGCCCAGTATTTGTTTTTCAATAAAATGCCACATTCTGAGTACCTGCCTTTCCTGTCATAGTAGTAAACACCAAGCTCACGATTCTCTCCGTATGGAATCAGCAAATGCGTGGTAGCTGGTCTCCTTCAAGCATACCGAGCAGGCGCTTGCCTCCAATGGGTGTTTTGAGGATGACCTGTCCGGCTTTCGTTTTTCCCTCTGCTGCCAGGACGGTGCCGATACGAACGGCTTCGTGTCCTTGTGGTGTTGCACGCATAATATGTAACGCGGCTTCTGCTTCCTGCTCTGGAACGATACACAGGCATTTTCCTTCATTGGCAAGATAGAGAGGGTCGAGTCCCAGAAAAGAGCAGGTATTTTTTACCGCATCATGTACGGGAATGTGTTCTTCTTCTATCTCAATAACAACGTCGGATTGGTGTGCGATTTCATTCAATGTGGTGGCAAGACCTCCACGGGTGGGGTCCCGCAAAACATGAACGGAGGTGAGTTTGCACATAAGTGCTTCAATCATGTGATTGAGGGGAGCGGAGTCTGAGCGTATCGCCGTATCAAAAGTCAATTCTTCCCGCTGTGCCATGATCGTGAGACCATGATCGCCCATAGAACCGCTGATGAGAATGGCATCTCCAGGGTGTGCTTTATGACCGGAAGGGCCATCTGGAATAATAAGCTCTCCAATTCCTGTTGTTGTGATGAAGAGCTTGTCACAGGCGCCTTTGGGGACGACTTTGGTGTCTCCAGTGACAATCAGAATGCCTGCCTCACGGGCGCATTGTCCCATGTCCGCAACAACGCGCTCAAGGGTGTCCATAGGCAAACCTTCTTCAATAATGAAGGCACAGCTCATATAGCGTGGTCGTGCGCCCAGCATGGCGACATCATTGACTGTGCCATGTACGGCGAGCGTGCCGATACTCCCCCCAGGAAAAAAAAGAGGGGTGACGGTGTAAGAGTCGGTACTCATGGCGAGAGGAGAGCGCATTTCCAGACGTGCGGCATCGTCCATGCGGGCAAGGATGGGATTTTCAAAATGCCGGAAAAAACATTCTTGAATAAGGCGCTGGGATGCCATGCCGCCACTCCCATAATCAAGAAGAATACTGTCGCCGCTCATGCCTGCTCCCTTGTCTTAATAATTGACAACACAACATCTACTTCCTATGGCAGGAAAAAAGTATCGAAATCTACAGTGATATTCCAATCTTCTTTTTCCCCATGTATCGCACTCACCAACAAAACTTCTTTTACTCAAACTATCCTGCGTATTTAAAGTAGGCAGCGCAGCTTCCTTCAGTGGAGACCATACAGGGGCCGACGGGTGCGGCAGGTGTACATTTTTTTCCAAAGAGTGGGCAGTCTGCGGGGCTGATGCGACCTTTGAGGACATCGCCGCAGCGGCAGGCGGTACGGGTGGGGATGTTTGAAAGCGTAAGGTCAAATCTTGTAATGGCATCCATGTTTTCCCATTCTTTTCTGATACGCAAGCCGCTTTGTGGTATTTCGCCAAGACCGCGCCAGAGGGCATTTGTGGTTTCAAATACCTGAGCCATAATTTCTCGTGCCTTGGGATTGCCATCGGAAGAGACGGCGCGTTCATACGCATTATGGAGCACAGGTTTCTTATCGCGGATAGATTCAGCCATGAGACAGAGGGCAAGGAGGATATCCGCCGCTTCAAAGCCAGCTACGATGCCTGGGACGTGGTAGTGTTCGGGAAGAAAGGAATAGGGGGCAAGGCCAATAATTGTGGAGACATGCCCTGGGAGGAGAAAGGCGTCGATATATTGTTCCTGCTCTGTCAGGAGGGCTTGCAGTGCTGGAGGCACGAGTTTGTGAAAGGCAAGCACACTAAAGTTATCCAATTGCTGCTGGCGGGCAGCCATAAGGGTGGCGGCAATTGTGGGAGCTGTTGTTTCAAAGCCGACTCCCAGAAAAACAACGTCATTTTTGGGATTGTTGGCGGCAATTGTCAGAGCGTCCAGAGGCGAATACACAATACTAATGTGCGCGCCTTGTGACTGGGCATGTTTAAGACTTGTTCCGTTGGGGCCAGGTACGCGCAACAGATCACCAAAGGTGGCGATAATAAGGTTCTCACGCTGTGCCAGATCAAGAAAGGCGGCGACCTCGGCATCATGGGTAACACAGACTGGGCAGCCTGGGCCAGACAGATGCGTGATATTTGAGGGGAGCAGGCTGCGCAGACCACTCCGGAAGATGGATACGGTATGTGTGCCACAAACTTCCATAAAACGCAGTGGACGACCGTCCAGCGTCTGTTTAAGGCGTTTGAGCAGAGGAGGGCAGAGGGCGGGGTTTTTCAGTGCGGCATCAATATCCATAATCTTCCCTGTCAGGGCATGAGTGGTGCTGCGCAAAGACCTGTTTCAACGGGCAGCCCACACATAAGGTTGGCGTTGGCCAGAGCTTGTCCTGATGCGCCTCGGCACAGGTTGTCAATGGCGGATGTGATGATGAGCCGTCCTGTGCGAGAATCGAGACTCAGGCCTATATCGCAGAACATGGTACCGCGCACATAGCGCAGTTCGGGAAGTGAGCCTTTGGGAAGCACGCGCACCCAACGGCTTTCTTTCCATGTTTCTGTATAGCGGGCATGAATATCGTCGAGTGTGAGTTTCGGATTCGCGCAGTGGGTGTAGATTGTGGACAGGATCCCTCTGTTAACTGGCAGCAGATGCGGATTGAAGGAAAGAACAATCTCTTTTCCTGCGATATGGGAGAGTTCCTGTTCTATTTCTGGTGTGTGGCGATGTTTGCCACCGATGGCATAGGCGCGGAAGGTATCCTGCACTTCACAGAAAAGAGTGGGGGTTGCCGCTTTGCGTCCGGCGCCGCTTGTGCCTGATTTGGCATCAATGACAATGTCTGTTGTTGTGATAAGCTCATGCTTGAGTGCGGCATACAGCCCAAGGATTGCCGAAGAGGGATAGCAGCCAGGATTGGCGACAAGCAGGCTTTGAGCAATAGCGGCGGCATTGAGTTCGGGCAGACCATAGACAGCCTTGGTAAGGAGTTCGCGCTGGGTGTGACTGACGCCGTACCAGTTTTCGTATGTTTGTGGATCGCGTATGCGAAAATCTGCTGAGAGGTCAACGACCTTAATACCACGGCTCACGAGTTCTCCGGCCATGGTCATGGCAGCGTTGTGGGGTACTGCCAGGAAAACGATGTCGCAGTTTTTTGCGGCGTCGGGGTCTGGCTGCGAAATAATGACATCTGCGCCAGGGAGCTTTTCCAGAAAAGGATAGTGTGCCCCCAGACGTTTGCCTGCTTCTGATCGTGAAGCTGCCAGAGTGAGACGCATGGTGGGGTGTCCTGCTAGCAGACGGGTAAGTTCCAGGCCTGTATA
>CAMTOM010000083.1 GCA_947074125.1 uncultured Desulfovibrionaceae bacterium | reverse complement strand
CACCATCTTTTGCCAGAAGATCAGCACTCAGCAATAACACCGCAACCTTTCCCAGTTCGCTAACTTGCAAATTCATCAATCCCAGTGAAAGCCAGCGCTTTGCTCCATATACCGTTTCACCAGCCACAGGAACCAGGAGTAAGAGCACAATGGTAATAATAAAGAGAGGCCATGCCAAAGCACGCAAATGACGGTAGTCAACAAGCATTGCCAGCAGCATACAGCCAAAACCCAAAAGTCCCCAAAGAAGCTGTTTCTGATAATAACCAGAAATTGCCACTCCATCTTCTATACGCATCCCACTGGCAGAATACAGATTACCCACACCAAGCAGAAAAAGAAGCATCATGGTGGCTAAAAGCCCCCAATTAAGGAAAGCAAGCTGTCGTTTATCCATTATTTCTTTTTGCCCTCTGCCCGCACAGGCGTACCAAAAAGATGATCATAGACTTTCTTGGCAACAGGGCCAGCTACAGAGCTGCCGCCGCCCCCATGTTCCACCATAACCACCACAATATACTCTTTGTCCCCCTTTTTGCCCCAGGTACCTATCCAGGCATGGTCACGCTGCTCCCAGGGCAACTCTTTTGTCTTCAACACACGCCCCCCCTGCATACGCAATTTCACAACCTGAGCGGTTCCCGTCTTGCCCCCCATATCAGCATCAGGACGCGAAACCACACGCGCAGTACCCGCACGCGCCGTCTGCCGCATCGCCTCCTGAACAAAATCAAGTGACGAAGCCGCCGCAGGCACATGAGAGCGCACAACAACAGGGGCATCATCCAGAACCTGTGGCTTGAGCACCTTGCCCCCATTCAAATACAGAGCAATATTGACAGCAATCTGCAAAGGGGTTGTCAGTGTTGCTCCCTGCCCAATAGAAACATTCAACGTATCTCCCTGCCCCCAATACCCAGTCTTGGTACGCGCTTTTTTCCATTCTCGCGAAGGAACAAGACCACCTTTTTCATGCGGCAGGTCAATACCTGTTGGTGCACCGAAGCCTGCCTGCTTTGCAAAGGCGCTGATTTTGTCAATACCGACCTTTGTCGAAAAATTGTAAAAATAGACATCACAGGATTCCATAACCCCACGACGCATATTCACTGTACCGTGCCCGCTACGCTTCCAGCAACGAAACGTCAGATTGCCCACCCGCACACTGCCACTGCACCGCACAGACTGCTCCGGCTTGATTCCCTGCTCCAAAAAGAGTGTTGTCATCATGAGTTTCCAAACAGAACCAGGAGGATACACACTCTGCAACACACGGTTTTGCAAGGGAAAACGCGGATCTTTGGACAATGCCTCCCAATTCTTGCGGGAAATACCAGACGCGAAAAGATTATTGTCATACGAAGGCGCTGTCACCAAAGCGCGCAGCTTGCCCGTATTTGGCTCCATAACAACAACACTGCCCGCCTCGCCACCAAGCGCTTCCCAACACGCACGCTGCAAATCCCTGTCGATAGCAAGACGCACGTCCGTACCATTCACAGGCGCATTGATAAGGCGCTTGTTCAGCGCTCGCCCCATGGCATCGACTTCGGCAGCATTGAGCCCCTTCCGACCGCGCAAGGTTTTTTCCTGGGTCAGTTCAAGCCCCTGCCTGCCTACCAGATCTCCCATATTCAGATCGCTGTCAGCCTCCATATCCTTTTCACTGGCTTCAGCAACATAGCCCAGCAAATGCGCAAAAAGCTCCTTTTCGGGATAATGGCGCAATGAACGCAACGAAATACTGACCCCTGGCCACGAAATCATATTGGCTTCGATAAAGGCAGCCTGCTCAAATGACATTTCCGGCACTAAAAGCATCGGCTCAAAAGGCCTTCCTTTTCGCCTGTCTGCTCTATATTTTTCCTGAATCTGAGCAAGAGGAAGGCCTGTCCAGGCACTTATCTGCGCAAGCGTGGCAGGAATATCAGGACAGTCTTCGCGCACAAGAGAAATGCCATATGCCAGACGATTGTCTGCCAGAGGCCGTCCCTTATGATCCAAAATACGTCCTCTCGGCGCAATAATACGTTCTTCCCGCAAACGATTGGCTTGTGCCTGTCGCGAAAATTCCTCCCCCATATGCACCTGGAGGTACCAGAAACGCAGTATGAAAATAAAAAAAAGTCCCGCAATAAAGCACCATAGGAGAAGGATACCCCTGCGGGGAGGCTGATAATTTTCCGGCTCAACGGGAATGCGCAACCAGGAGCGCCACTTTGAGGGACGGGGACTAGGCAGCGTTGGCATAGCGGAGCATCCTGCGACGGAGCCAGACCATCGGGAACCAGAGTAAAAGGATACAAAGCGCCTGCATGAATGCCTCATGCAAGAGAGTCGGGACATTCAGTGTCAGATTTTGAAGAGGCGCAAGCATAAGGAGAAGAAGCACATGCATGATCCCAAGAACAATTGAGAAAAGCAGAAGGAAGAAGACATTTCTAGCTTCAAAAAAAATCTTGCCACAAAAGAACAGGAGAAAAAGCCCACCATACCAAAGCACAGCACCCCCAAAAGCCAGTGTGCCCATCCCTTCCTGAAGAAGAACAAAAAGAAGCATCACCCAAGCAGAAAAGACATACTCTTTTTCCTGCAACAGAATAATCAGTGCCACCACCAAAACATCCACACCAGGAACAAAGCCCTGCACAACAATGGCTAGAGGAATAAAGCAGAAGAGCCAGAGAAAAGTGAATAAGGTTTTCATGGAGCTACAGGAGAAAAGTCAGAGAGTGGCGGCTTGACTTCTTCATGAGGGGACTGCATAGGCTGGCGCACATGCAAAGGCAAAGCCCCCACATGCTCAAGCAAAAGAAGTTCTTCCACCTGACGCGCATCAACCAGCGGCTTGGCCACAATCTGCATAAAACGCGAATGATCTGTAATCACTGCCTCTACCACACGAGCCACAGGTATCCCTCGCGGATAAATACCATCCAAACCAGAGGTTACCAATATCTCCCCCTCATGCAAGTCAGGACTGGGATCCACAAAGCGTACTTCAGGATCATAATGCGCCCCACGCCCTGTAAAAATGCCTGATATACGGCTCTTTTGCCCCCGCACGGCAATGCGACTTCCCGGATCTGTCAGCAATAAGCCTGTAGCCGTTCGCGGTCCAGAACGCAAAATACGCCCCACAAGACCTTGCTGGGTCAACATAGGCGTGCCCGGTATTGCTCCTGTCAGATAGCCACGATTCACAATAATGCTTTCCAGCACACTGTTTGGCCCCATCCGTCCTGTGAGCACTCTGGCGGCGATAGGTGTCCAGTCTGTCGTTGTCGGCAAATCAAGCAAGGTACGCAACCGAGTAATCTCGGCACGATTTTCTTCTTCTCTGGCCAGCAGGCTTTCCAAGTCTGCAACACGATTTTTAAGTGCTTCATTTTCCCTGTTTACATGGATCAAATTCACATAGGAATTCCAGATACCAGCGAAAAAATCCTCGCCCTTGCGCACCAGAGTAAAAACACTTCCCACTGCTTCAAGCCCCACATTGGCAGCCATACCATCAAGAACCTGAGTGCGCTGGTTCCAAGTATACATACCCAGAAACAGGAACAAAGCTCCTCCCACAATGAAAAGTATCCGACGTATTTTCACAGTACCCCAAACTCCCTGCCTGTAAGGGAAAACGGTGCCGGACAACCCACAAGGGTATCCGACACCGCATTGCAACGTTATCGTATGCGCCTGTCGCTACTCAATCCACACAGACATCTTTCAGCACATTGATATTTTCCAACGCACGTCCGGTTCCCATAACCACAGTAGAAAGCGGATCTTCAGCAACAAAAATCGGAAGGCTGGTTTCTTCCCGCAAACGCTGGTCAAGACCTTTTAAAAGCGCCCCACCACCAGAAAGAACAATACCTCTATCCACAATATCAGCAGCCAGTTCTGCCGGTGTCTGCTCCAGAGCAATACGCACAGCCTGCACGATACTTTCTACCTGTTCCGAAATGGCACTGCGCACTTCTTCTGACGTGATAATAATATTCTGGGGAATGCCCTTAACAAGATCACGCCCCTTTACTTCCAGTTGCTGTTCGACCTCCAGCGGATAGGCAGAACCGATTTTCATTTTTATTTCTTCTGAGGAGGATTCCCCAATCAGCATATTATATTTGCGTTTGACGTGGCGCATGATGGCTTCATCCATCTTGTCACCCCCCACGCGCACAGAGCGGGAATACACAATCCCAGAAAGGGAAATGACTGCGACTTCTGTTGTGCCGCCACCAATATCCACAACCATATTAGCTGTAGGTTCCTGAATGGGCAAATCAGACCCGATAGCTGCCGCCATTGGCTCTTCAATGAGATAGACCGCGCGCGCGCCTGCGGACTCCGCAGATTCCTTAACCGCACGCTTTTCCACCTGAGTGATACCCGTCGGCACACAAATCATAATACGTGGCCGAACCAGACGACGAGAATTATGCACCTTTGAAATAAAGTGACGCAGCATGGCTTCTGTCACTTCAAAATCGGCAATCACCCCATCTTTCATGGGGCGTATGGCAGAAATATTACCTGGAGTTTTCCCCAGCATACGTTTGGCATCCTGACCAACGGCAAGTACCACATTATTGCCCCGACCATCTTTTTTCACGGCAACCACAGACGGTTCCCGCAAAACAATGCCCTGCCCACGCACATATACACATGTGTTGGCAGTGCCCAAATCAATGGCGAGATCATTGGAAAACATCCCGAACAAATAATCAACTAATTTGGCCATGCGTCGACTTGCCTCACTCGCACTCTCTGCGTATTCTTGCTCTCGCATTCACAGCGATACTCTGTGTTCGTTCAAAAATGTACTTTAGTCAAGCCACTATGGCTGAAGTACAAAATATTTGTCTGAAGCCACATTTCTGTTATTCTAAAAAGAGTCTGTACTTATGCTACTCTGGCACACTCTAGCGGCTTATTTCCGGCGCAAGTACGGATACCGCGTGCAAAAAATTCCACTGGACGCAAATGCCTCCTGTCCCAACAGAGATGGAACGCTTAATACTCATGGTTGCGTTTTTTGCAATACAAAAGGGGCAGGTTCAGGCTTAGCTGAAAAAGGTATTTCACTGGAATCTCAGTGGAAATACTGGCAGCACAAATATCTTACAACCGATGCTAACCGTGCATTTATGGCGTATTTGCAATCTTTTTCCAATACCTACTGTACCGCAGAGCATCTGGCACAGCTTCTCCAGCGCATTAGCGCCCTGCCCAACTGCATGGGCATCAGCATAGGAACCCGTCCAGACTGTCTTGATTCACGCAAACTTGAACTCATCGCTTCCCTGCCACTGCCAGAAGTATGGCTGGAACTTGGTTTGCAGAGCTGCCATGAAACGACACTCACACGCATCAACCGCCATCACAGCGCGGCATGCGCAGAGCAGACCATCCATAGCGCCGCTTCGTACGGCATCAAAATTTGTGGACACCTCATGGCTGGTCTGCCAGATGAAGATGAACAGATGTTTCAAGAATCTGTTCTCTGGGCTGTTTCACTGCCCATCGCTGGCATAAAGCTGCACAATGTGTACGTCCCCGAAGGAAGCACACTGGGCAAACAGTACCTTCAAAAAAAATATCTGCCACTCAGCAGCGATGAATACGTCAATATGCTCTGCAACGCACTTCCCCACATTCCTTCCAGCATCGTCATGCACCGCCTCACAGGCGACCCATCACCGCAAGAACTGCTGGCACCAGCCTGGGCAGCAAACAAACGCGCACTTATCACAGAGATTCATCGGGCAATGAGTGCAAGAAAACTCTGGCAGGGCTGCAAAGCCGATGTTCCCGAGAAGCGCCCACTTTGGTATGGTGGCTAGGCAATGGTTTGGACAATGCAGCTCGAAAGCTCTTTTTCGGGCAGGCGGAACAACTTTTGACGGCGAACCCTCACCAGTCTTCCAGCATCGCAACAATCGCTGGAATAAGCGATCGTCCGCCCCCCGAAAAGCCAGACAACAAGCAATGTCTATTAGAGGATAACGGAAAAAACACACGCTTTATTAGGGTTTGCGGCGATATTTTTTATATTTTATCATTACAGAAAATCAACACAGCTTCGCTTCATACAAATACGCTGCCATACTCCCTCAAAACAACAAGCGCCTCCTGACCTTACAAACAAAAGAAATTTACACTTTTTATCAGCTAAACTTCTCATAATAAACACAAAAAAAAGAGGAGCTTCAACTCCTCTTTTTTTAATAATCACATACTTCTATGTTATTGCTTGTTAGCGCAATTTCCATCAGGACATTTTTTCGAAGCGCCCACAGGGGTCATCTGAACACGGACAAGCTTCAATCCCTGCTTGCCCTCTTCCACAACCATGGTATAGAGCGTCAAACCCTTGGTCAGCGCATGTACCTGCTTGCCAAGTAGTTCAGCATTTCCTGTAACCACGGTACCCGTACCATAACTACGTCCGCGCGCCTTGGCAACGCCCAGCAGGTCAACATTCGGGTGTGTGTATTGCAGGGTAGCGAGGGGATGCGACTTAGAGTATGTATCACGCTG
>CAMTOM010000082.1 GCA_947074125.1 uncultured Desulfovibrionaceae bacterium | reverse complement strand
AGTGACAACTCTTGGGAAAATTTTTTGCTAGAAAAAAGCATAGCCGAAGTGGTCAATTAGCCTTTTCCCCATCCATCTGAAGTCAAGATTGCACCCTGGCGTGTGAGCAGACAGCATTCGTATCCAGGCAAGCTTTTGACAAAACGCAAAGCATCACCGCTTGGCATAACAGCAAGTGCCGTTGCCAGTGCATCTGCTTCCAGCGTGGTCGGTGCTGTTACAGATACGGAGATGGTATGCTGCGGACTGGTTCGTGTCATGGGGTTAATGAGGTGATGGTGTTTACGGGCGGCGTCATAAAAGACCTCATAGCTTCCTGATGTGGCGATAGCATTCGTCAGTGGGAGCGTTGTGAGGGTACGCTTTTTATCAGCAGGATGTGCAATGGCGATTTGCCAGGGTTGGCCTGGTGCTTTGTGACCGGAAGCGCGAATATCGCCGCCAGCATTGACGAGATGATTGGGAATTCCATGAGCATGGAGCACAGAGGAGGCGCAATCGGCAATATAGCCTTTGGCGATACCGTCCAAAGTCAGTGCCATGTTCTGATGTGTCAGACGCAGGGAGTCAGAAGTCGTCACAAGACTGTTCATGTCCAAAAGGTGGCGCATGTTTTCCAGGGCATCAGGGTTGAGCTGCATGCGTCCTTGTGGATTGCTGTGCGCACGGAACATATCCACAACAGGTGCGATTGTGGGGTCAAAAGCACCTTTTGTGAGAGCATGGAAGCGTTGGGCACGTTTGATCACGTAGAGCAGATGGGGCGGAGCATCGGCAAGCGTACCTTGCGTATTGAGAACATGCAAAGGCGAACTGTGCGCATAACGACTGAATGTGCTTTCCAGTTGTTCGATGGTTTCAAAGCTTCTTCCGAGCGCTTCTTCTGCCTGGGTTTTACTGGAGTCTACTGCCGTAATGGTAACAAAAGTGCCCATGAGGAGCTTTGTCTGACTATGTGCCACAGGAGGCAGCGCTGCGAGCAGACGAGCAGGGGTGTGACAGGCAAGCGCGGCTCCGCCAAGCAGTATGGCTTTGAGGATTTTCCTGCGCATGGGAGAAGAAAGGGGTATATGTGACATATCTGTTTTCCTATCTCAGGGATTGGCCTGTATTGAGTTGTCAGTGGATGCCTGTGCAGGTGGTGTCTCTATGGATTGGGAAGATGTGGGGGGCGGGCAGTTTGTGCGCAAAATATGGCGGCTGCAATTTTTGACACAAAGCTCTTCACATGAGGAGCCATAGCTCAGGCATTTTTTGTGATCAATTTCGATTCGATTATTGACTGAAGAGATCGCCTTTGCCGGACAGCTTTTACTGCACTTGCCACAATTGATACAGCCCGCTTCGCAAACATCCATAACAGCGCGCAGTTTGTCTTTTGTCGCGCAGGAGATAGTGACGCGGGCGCGTACAGGGATAAGTTCCAGCGAGTTGCGCGGACATGCCTTGATACAGGCACCACAACCTGTGCATTTACTGGGATTGACATAGACAAGACCATTCTTGAGCGTCATGGCGTCGAAAGGGCATACCTGTATACAGTCTCCGAATCCCAGACATGACCATGAGCATATATCCACACCGCCCATGAGCAGTGTGGCGGCAGCACATGAGGGCATCCCATGATATTCATAGCGCATTCCTACTTTACCCGCCAGTTTGTCACAACGTCTGAAAGAAAGCTGTGGTTCCGCAGCAGCAACAGTTTTATCTGTCAGCTCTCCCACTGCGATACTGACTTCGCTGCTGCCCGCAACACAGAGAGAAGCCGCAACCGCAGGGTCATTAACAACAGCTATGGCATAGCCTTCACAGCCCGCATAGCCGCAGCCGCCACAATTGGCTCCAGGCAAAGCGTCCATGACAGCCTCAACCCTGGGATCTTCTTTCACATGGAAGACACGGGAAGCAAGAGCCAGCAGAGTAGCGGCAGTGAATCCAAGTCCCAGAAGGGTCAGAACGGAAACGGTGACCATGTACAAAACCTCCTAAGGTATCATACCCTTGAATGCCATGAAAGCCAGAGACATAAGCCCTGCTGTAATCAGCGCGATGGGGGTTCCCATCATCGCCTTGGGAACGCGGCACACATCGAGCCTTTCGCGCAGACCAGCCATGAGAATGAGCGCCAGCAGAAAACCGGCACTGGCGGCGACAGCGTACAGAAGTGAGGTTTTGAGGTCATATGCTTCGCGCTGTACAAGAATGGCTACCCCCATAACAGCGCAGTTTGTGGTGATAAGCGGCAAAAAAATTCCCAATGCCGCATAGAGGGGGGGCACCATTTTTTTAAGGAACATTTCCACAAACTGTACCAGTGAAGCGATAACGAGAATAAAGGCAATCGTTTGCAAATAGTCGAGACCAAAAGGGGTGAGAAGGAATTTCTGGATATACCATGTACACAGTGTCGCCATAATGGTAAAAAAAACCACAGCGCCACCCATACCAAGCGCAACACCGCGTTCCTTGTAGCAGCCAAGATAGGGACACATCCCAAGATATTTTGCCAGTACAATATTATTGACGAAGATGGCAGAAATAAAGAGCTGAAAAACTTCCATATGAATTACTCCTTATTTGCCGTGAGAGCAGGCGCGACAGGATTCACAGCCAGGCATGGGATTTTCTGGCGCATCCTGTCCCTTACGCCTGGCCTGCCAGTGATTGAAGGCATTCATGGCACAAAGAATCAACCCCAGGCACAAAAAAGCACCAGGCGCTTCCACCATAACGGCGAATGGCTGAAAGCCCTCCCACATAATATATTTGCCAAACAGCGTGCCAGCACCAAGCAATTCACGCAGCCCGCCAATAAATGTGAGTGACATGGCAAAGCCCATGCCCATGCCCAGACCATCAGCAATAGCCAAGGGTACAGGATTTTTTGCGGCAAAAGCTTCCGCACGCCCCAGGATAAGACAGTTTACCACGATCAGCGGGACGAAGATTCCCAATTGCTGGTAAAGCGGATAGGCATAGGCCTGCATGAGGAGTTCCACCGCAACAACAAGAGTTGCTGAAATGGCAATAAAGCAGGCGATACGTACTTTTTTAGGGATAATATGGCGCACAAGCGAAATGATAAGATTGGAGAGGGTCAGGACGAAAATGACCGCTGCTCCCATACCCAGCCCGTTATCGGCGGATTTGGTGACCGCAAGCACAGGGCATAAGCCCAGGACAAGACGGAAAGGAGGCAATTCTTTCCAGAGACCTTTGGTAAATTCTTTGAGGAATGGTTGCATGGTTGTCCCTTATTTCCACGTGTTAAGAATTTCAGGCTTAAGTTCAAGATAGTCTTTGGTCGCATTACTCACGGCACTGATAGCACCAACGGAAGAAACCGTTGCTCCGGAGATGGCATCAAAAGACCCCCCCTGTGCTTTGGGAGCAACGTTTTTCAGGTCTTTTCCGGAAAACTGGTCAGTGAATCGCGGTTCAAAAATGACAGTACCTATGCCAGGTGTTTCTTTCATGGTTGTGATGCCAATACCGAGCAAAGTGTCATTGTGAGGATTAAAGGCCGTCATGACGCCAATATCACCGCCAAAACCCTTACCGCTGTTTTCCATAGCCACGCCTGTCAGCCTGCCATTTTTGATGGCGGGAAAGAGGGTGATGGTGCGCCCATCAGACAGGGTAAACTTTTTACGGTCAGCGACGGGAGAATTGTCCACATCACTAAAAACCTTTTGAATGGCTGGTCCCTGTACATAAGTGAGAACCTGCTCTTCAATAGGGATGGCAGTGATCATCTTCAGATAGGACAGGGCGAATCCGGAAATGCTGCAAATGGCAGAAAGTACCACAAGCATCTTGAGAATATCGCGCATTATTTGCCTCCGAAGGGTTTGGGGCGAATGGAATCCAGCAGGGGACTGAGCAGATTAACAAGGAGTATGGCGAAGGGCACACCATCGGTATATTCGCCAAATATACGGATGATAATCACCATTGCGCCTCCCAGCAGACCATAGAACATCATGGGGATTTGTCTGTCTGGCGAGGAGGCGGGTTCCGTTGCCAGGAAAAAAGCGCCGAGGATTGTGGAACCTGTCAGCATGTGGAAAAAGGGAGAGGCATACTGTACAGGGTTAACGGTATGGAAAATTGCCGCCATAACAACAACTCCCATAATAAATCCCGCACTGATTTCCCATCGTATAATGCCACGTGTAGCCAGATAAATGCCCCCAAGAAGCAGGGCGAGAGTTTGCGAAGCCCCAAGAGCACCGATTTGTTTGCCCAGCAGCAGGTCTGTCAAGGAGATGGAAGCTACAGACTCCGCACCAAAATATTTGAGCCTGACAAGAGGATCAATATACTGGGTAGTGAGCTGCATGGCATTGGGATCCATGAGCACAGGCCAGGACACATAGAGCAGTGCCCAGCCAACGAGTGAGGTGTTGAGTGGATTGGCTCCAAGACCGCCAAAAGCCATTTTGCCAAGCGTAATACACAAGGTGGCTCCCAGCATGACAAGCCACCACGGAGAGGCCGCAGGAAGCAGAAAGGCAAAGAGCAAACACGCCACGACACCGGAAAAATCATCAATACTCAGTTCCCGTCCCATCAGGCGCTGGCACAGGGCTTCCACAGCGACACCCGTAACTATTGCCAGAGCCATGACACGTGCTGCCGGCAAACCCCAGTGCCATATCGCCAGGAGCACTGCTGGAAGCAAGGCGAGTAGCGTATGGTAACGATGGGCGCGTACCGTGCGCCCGCAATGCCAGAAAGGCGATGCGCTTACTGAAAGCAGTACAGAAGTCGGGGAAGTGTTGGACATGACTCTCTCCAGCATTACAATGCGAATCTGTTAGTGATATGTGCTTGCCATGCAAGGCCAAACAAGCGGCATTTGAGCAATATGGGCAGAAGGTTGCTATGCCGATGTGATCTTGATTTCTTCACGTTGTTTCTGGGCATCCTTTTCTGCGAGTTTTTGTTTTGCCAGGCGGATATATTGCAGTACGGGGCGTCGTGCGATGCATACGTAGCCACACAAGCCACAGTCCATGCAAATATCAATATGTTCTTTGCGGCAGCGTTCGTGCAGGGCAAATTCTGCATAGCGACTCAGATTTGAGGGAGAGAGGCGTGCCGGACAGATGAGTACACATGCGCCGCAGTTAATACAGGAACTGTGCCCTTCCATGGGAGGAATAGTGCCCGCTTCCACCACGAACAGGCCATAGGTGCCTTTGGTGATACTTCTGTCGAGCCTGTCAACGCTTTCTCCGCGTAGAGGTCCGCCACGAACGACAGTATCATGATCTTTGAGAGCGATGCGTGCGAAATCAAGCAGTTCACCAACAGTGGAGCCATCTTTAACGATATAATTGCCGGAGTGCTCATAGCTGCCGATCGTAATAACGGTCTCAGTGAGAGGCAGACCCGTGCGCCCGACCCGTCCCAGGCTCCAGAGGTTGTGCAGACCGATACAGCCAAAGCCTTCAGGGTTTTCTTCTCCAGTCACATTCTTAATCAGTAGGGGGTTCAGGCTGTTAGGATACTCCGCAGGAACATGAACTGTTTTGACGCCGTCATACGAAAGGTGCGAACCCTGGGGAATAGCCAGTATGACATTTTTGAAGCGTCCCATACGCCGATGCAGCTCCATGGCGGCATGAAAAGTACGAATGTGGCTGTTAAGCATAGGCTCTGTCCAGGTGACACCAGGATCAGGATTAAGCCCATTGATAATGAGTGTTTCGCAGCGGCAGCCCAAAGAACGGGTATTCAGCCCCATTTTTTTGCAGCGCATGACAAGCTCATCGCCCTCCAGACCCTCCTGAAGCAAATCGACAGGTTCCACTTCAGGCGTATCGGGCGGTTGCGGGAGTGCAGAAATAAAAATACTGCGCTCGTTGATCTCGGTGATTTCACCATAAATAGGTGAAAAAAGATCACCTTTTTCTATGGAAGGGTGCTCGGCAAGAAGCATCCCAGAATGCACAACAGCTTTTTTCTTCACATTTTGCGCCAGCGTGAAACCTTCGCGGTTCAAGCGAACCTTGCTGGGGGACGGGCCGTCACTGAAACGCTGGGAAATGCCGTACACCAGATGGAAGCGTGGATCATTCAGAATTTGAAAACGCTGCTTCATAACACACTCACTTGGTATGACACTGGTTGCATTGTTCTTTGGTGAATGGCCCCTTACCATTTTTTTCATGACATGCGATGCACTGACCGTGAAAGGCATCCATCCGGTTAGGGAGCAGTTCCTGCGTTTTTTGCCCTACATGACAGGTCGTGCAGTTGGCATAGGGAGGTGATATTTTGAAGGTATCCTTTTTCAGGCGTTCGCGGCTTTCCTGCTTGGTATGGCACTGTACACAGCCTTTGACTTTAGCACTGAACATATCATCGTGACAGCTCTGGCATTTATTGTGTACCGCATTGCGCAGGGAGGGCATTTCTTTATTGCCTTGCTGTTGATGGCAGTCGGCGCAGTTTTGTGGTTCCGGTTCGATATTGGTATCTTTGTGATGGCAGGAGCGACAGTCAATACCGTAGTCTTCCCCATGCGCTTTATGGCTCCATTTTACTTTGGAAGCGAATTTCACATCGTGCCATGTGGCACAGGATCTTTTGTCTTTTT
>CAMTOM010000081.1 GCA_947074125.1 uncultured Desulfovibrionaceae bacterium | reverse complement strand
ATTGCGAAGGAGGTACCCGCACTGGAAGATGATTTTGCTCCTGTAGAGGATTATGCCTTGCCTTGGAGCCAACGCACCTAAAAGAAGTTACACAAGCCTGTAAAATAATTGCGCGGCAGAAATATTGCTATTTCTGCCGCACAATTATTTTGTAAAAAGCACGTTCAAGACAATGTGAAAGGCTGCCTCAGCACAGTATACTAACATGCTATTTTTTTGATTGCTTCCAGAGCCGCCGCATAGTCTGGCTCTTGTGTGATTTCCTCAAGTACCTGCATATATGTGATCACCCCAGCAGGATCAATCACAAATACAGCGCGTGAAAGCAAACGAAGCTCTTTAATCAAGACACCATATTTATTACCCAAATCGGTATCTTTATAGTCAGAGAGGGCTTCCACAGAAGTGACGCCAGCAGCCCCGCACCAGCGAGCCTGCGCGAAAGGAAGGTCACAACTCACAGCCAAAATACGCACATTGCTTGAGAGCGCTGCCGCTTCTGTATTGAAACGCCGCACCTCCATATCACACACAGGCGTATCCAGTGAAGGCACAGTCAGTATCACAACAACCTTGCCCGCATAATCACCAAGTGAACGCTGCGTCAGATCATTGGCAAGCACCATGAAAGCAGGAGCTTTCTGTCCTACGGAAGGCAATGTACCTTCCAGTGTCAAAGGATTGCCCATAAAAGTAACGGAAGCCATTTGTTTTCTCCTGATAAAATGAAACGTCAGAGTTATATATTCTTTTCCTCAAGACCCTATAGTAAGATCCTCTCCCTTGCCTGTCCAGACAAGAGCACGCCACTCTCCCTGACAATATTCTTTGGGAGCAGGCAAACCTTCATTCATATATGCCTGCACAACACCTGGTGCCTGCACATCCAAAAGACCCGACAGGACAATACAACCGCCAGCAGCACATGCCGCAACAATATCACCTGCCATTTCCTTAAGAGGGCCAGAAAGAATATTCGCCAGTACCACATCAAAACAACGACCCTTGACCGTATCAATGCTGCCCAAAGCGATTTCCATAGTATTCACGGCATTCAAGGCGCAATTGGCACGGGCATTTTCAACAGCCAGCACTTCAATATCCAAACCCAAACCATGCAAACCAGAGTGACAGCATCCAATGCCCAATACGCCAGAACCCGTTCCCAAATCCAAAAACTTCTGTCCAGCACGAATATTCCCAGTATCTAAGAGATCAGAAATAACATCCAGACAAAGCGCTGTTGTTGCGTGATGCCCAGTACCGAAGGCCGAACCAGGCTCAATCAATACAGATGTCAGCCCCTGAGCTTCCGGCGTATCCTTAAGCCAGGGAGGCAATACAATAAAGCGTCCGCAACGCACTGGAGTAAAGAAGTCCTTCCATGCCCCAAGCCAGTCTTTATTTTCCTCTTCAGCACACTGGCATATGGCAGCGGGCAGCACTTCACGGACACGCTGCATCACATTTTCCATCACAGCAGGAGAGTCACAATATACTCGAAAGCAGGTTTCTCCTGTGGGGCGATTCAGCTCTTCCCATCCAAAAGACGCATGCAGCGCAAGAATACCACTCAGGCGCGCCACATCTTCTTCTAAAACCATAATATCAAGACGAATAAGTTTTTCCATCCCACAGGGGTAGCCTTCCCCTTCGATGCTGTCAAGAATGGGGGCGAGGGAGAGCGCAGAAAGCCTTCAAGATAGCAGTTCCTTACGGGTAAAGATGCTTCTCTATTACTCAAAACATAAATATAGCAAGGGAAAAACAGCTATTGCCTTAAGCCGCAAAGATATTTACACATGTACAACACAAAGGAACACATATGACATCCAATAGCCTTTTAGAAACAACACTCGCTCAAATACACACCCGCTTTGAAACGGCTTTTGAGCCATTGCAACTGGACGGTGAACCTCTGTGGGTTTTGGGTATTACCAATATGCGCTCTCATCTGGACGCGCTGCTTGCCAAAAACGCCATCAGCGATCCACTGCGTGATTTGCCTTTATGGGCAAAAGTCTGGCCTGCCTCATTTGTGCTTGGTCGTTTTTTGCGCAAGTTTGAACCAGAAGGCAAATCGCTGCTGGAAATTGGGGCAGGTTGTGGCATCACAAGCTGTCTTGCCGCCCGTTATGGCTTTGAGCGCGTTGTTCTCAGCGATATTGTCAATGACGCCCTGCTCTTCGCGCAAGCCAATATCCTGCGCAATGAGCTGGAACAGCAGGTCAGTGTCAAGCATGTCGATGTCTGCACCACGCGCCTTCAGGAACGCTTTGACATTATCGCCGCTTCAGAAATTCTGTATCTCGATGACATACACCGTCCGCTATTACGCTTTTTCCAGCGCCATTTAGCCACAGGCGGCAAGGCAGTATTGTGTACTGACGTTGCCCGTCATAAAAAGCGTTTTCTCAAACTGGCAGAAAAAGAATTTTCCGTTACCACCCAGCATGTAGGCGTACGCTCCACCGACGAAGACGGCACCCAGCAAAAACGTCTGTATGCCATTCATATTCTGGAGCACGCATGATTCGTCTTACCTCCTGCCCCAAAGGCTATGTTCAGGATCTTGATAAAGCCATTACTCCTCAGGAAACCATTGCCAGAGTCAGACAGCGTCTGAATGAAGCACAACTCGATATTTTGGCGCACACCAAGCGTGTTGATACTGGCAGGCTGGGCATTCCCGTATTTCTGAGTGTCTGCGGTCAGGACGCACGGCGTATTATGCCTACCCGCAAGCAAATGGGGAAAGGCTCGTCTGCCGCGCAAGCTGAAGCCTCGGCCTTAATGGAGCTTATGGAGCGCTATGCCTTTTTTTCATTTTGGGAACGGGAATTTCCCTTACCTCCGCTCTCATGGAGTAAAGCGGAAAAACAGCTTGCCGCAGATACCCTCATTCCTCTTCGCGAAATGCTGGCCTCGGTGCAGGACTCTCTTTCTGAAGATGCCGCCCGCCGCATTCTTGATTTGCATTCATGGCTTTTTTACCCTGCCACCTCACTCACTCAGGAGCGTGAGGTCTGGCTGCCTTTGGACTGGTTCAAGCTTCTCAGTGAATTTAATGGCACTGCCGCAGGGAACACACGGGAAGAATCTCTTTTGCAGGGCATCTGTGAACTTGTAGAACGTCATGTCTGTGCTATTGTCGACAGAGAACATACCATCACCCCAACCATTGCCCATGACAGTATTGAAGACCCCACATTACAGGCTCTTCTCAATGCTTTTGCCGCACAGAACATTCATCTTGTACTGAAAGATTTTTCATTAAACATGCCTGTTCCCACCATCGGGGCTTTGGCGTGGGATGCAACAACACTGGGAAAAACATCAGAAATAGTCTTCACCGCAGGCACCGCCGCTTCTCCCGCAAAAGCCGCCATACGCGCCGTTACCGAAGTCGCGCAACTGGCTGGGGATTTCCATACCGGAGCCTGCTACGAAGCTTCAGGCCTTTCCAAATTCACCAGACTGCAAGACATCGAATGGCTTTTGCAGGGCGAATTCGTTTCCCTAAGCTCACTGCCTAGCGTAGAAAAAAATGACATTCGCGATGAAGTACTGGATCTGGCACAACAACTCGAAAAGATGGGCTATCCGGTCTATGCCGTAGAAACGACGCATCCTCTTCTGGATATTCCCGCACATTATTGCATGATTCCTGGCTTTTCTTTTCGTGAGCGGGATACAAACCAGAGCCTTGGGCTTTTTGTAGGACGCAAGCTTGTCGAGGAAGAAAGTGAGGAGAAAGCTCAAAACGGTCTTGCCGAACTGGAGCGTCATTATCCTAATGCCCATTTTCTCCCTTTTTTCAAAGGAATGCTTGCCCTGCGCAAGAGCGATCTTGTACAGGCGCGTGCCTGTTTCACACAGGCAATACCGCTCCAGCCAGATACCGACGCACAGGCTCTCGCAACATTCTATCTTGGCTATGCCTGGACATTGGAGAATCAGTGGACAGAAGCCATTCCATTTTTGCAGCAGGCCTCCCAACTCTGTCCTGACATGAAAGAATATGGCAATCTTTACGGCGTAGCTCTCTTTAAAACGCAAGAATACGCCAAAGCCGCCACAGTCTTTGAACAGGTATTAACCATAGACAAAGGTTCTATTATGGATATTGCCAATCTGGGACTCTGCCACAAATTTTTGGGAGATACCGCGCAAGCACGTCACTATCTTGGTGCGGCGCTGGAGCTTGACCCGACACTGGAATTCGCACGTGTTCACCTGAGTGAGCTGGACGCACTCCATACACAATCACCAGAACAGGAATCCTTATGAAATATCTTTCTCTTTTCTTACTGGCAGTCTGTCTTTTTTCACTGCCAGGCTGTGCTAAACAGCCTCCGGAGACCATCCAGATCATTTCCAATCGCGCATTTAAACAAATGACAGGACGTTTCCGCGATGAGTTTAAAGCCCGTGGCATTTTTGATGCTTCCGGCTCATACACGACCTACACACCTGCCAGCGAAAAAAGCTATGGACAGGATCTCTTCGAGCGCCTCTCTCCTGCGTTTATACCCAATATCAAGACATCTGCCGCCACCTTTGAAAAGATGGTGGGACGCAATGACAAGGTGCGCCATTTTAATAATGGTTTTATCATTGAAAGCCAGCGCTACACTATCACAGTGTTTATGGCAGCCATCACAGACTGGGATCTTGACAAACAGCTCGACGCCTTGATTCTCTGCTACTTCAAACCACGTCAGGGGCGTAGCGGCGAATACTATATTTACACTCCTTTCCCACTCGCTTCCGGCATTATCAAGCCTCGCATTACCGCCTCTTATGAATGTCTCAACGCTGTCTGTACCAGCAATGTTCGCGACAGTCGTGCTAAAAGAGCGATTCCACAAGGCAAGGTAGACAAGGTCACTGAGAGCGTTCCAGGCCTCATGGACATCACATCTCCTCCAGACAGTGCTTCTCCTAAAGATGCGCTTTCATCGCAGGATTTGCAGTAAGCGCTACTCCTATTTTCAGTAAAGATTATGATGTCACGAGCGCGGCCTTTTCAGGTCGCGCTCTTATGTTATAACAATAGAATATAGCAATATATATTGTTTATAGCAGAAGAATTTATAAACAACATAATACCTCATTATTGTCTTTTATAAGCAGATTCTTTGTATCATATATCATATAATATTATTTAGAGATGACTATATATACGACTATGCTATTGACACCTCATAAATCTCATTATATGCTAGAAATGATACGCTCATTTTTGCGTACCACTTCATGATGCAGAGCACGATCGCAAAGCACATGTCATCATGACAACAATAAAAGAACGAGTGAGGATTGTATGACAAGGATAGTATGTTATCTCGGTGCGCTGTTTGTTTCTTTTGGTGTGATTACAGCAGAACTTCAGGCGAGAGAAAATCCTGAACAGCCTGCGATAATGACAGAAAGCGCACAAAAAAGCGTTACACCGATTTCTGCATTACGTATGATGAAAGACGGTAACAAGCGCTTTCTTGCAGGAACATTGCGCAAGCAAGACACAAAAGAAGCTCTTACAGTAACGGCGCCGCATCAATATCCTTTTGCCAGCGTTCTTTCCTGTATTGATGCCAGAGTTCCTGTTGAGCAGATATTTGACCAGAAGATAGGTGTTATGTGTGTTGCCCGTGTTGCGGGCAACATGGCCAATGAAGATATTCTTGGCAGTCTCGAATACGCATCCAAGGCCGCAGGTTCGCGCCTTATTGTTGTCTTGGGGCATACGGCTTGCGGCGCGGTTAAAGGCGCTTATGAAAATGCAGAACTGGGCAACCTGACGGGTCTGCTCAATAAGATAAAACCTGCCATAGAGGTTGCCAAAGCAGACAAGCGCAAGACCTCTCTTCCTTTTAAGGATAGCATTGCCCAGTCGAATGTAGGCGTTGTTATTGACAACATCCGCACAAACAGCCCCGTTTTGGCTGAAATGGAAAAGGCGGGGAGCATTAAAATAGTGGGTGCCATGTATGATGTGCAGACGGGCACAGTCACATGGTTTGAATAAGCGAGGTCATGAAAAGAGCTGGTATCATGCGCTTTTTGGAAGGGATTAAAAATTAGCCGTTGACAAAAGAGAGATTCCAGCATAGACACTTCCGAGTCGGGATGTAGCGCAGCTTGGGAGCGCACTTGAATGGGGTTCAAGGGGTCGAAGGTTCAAATCCTTTCATCCCGACCAGCCTAAAAAACCCCAAAGGGAATTCATAGAATATGAGTTCCCTTTTTTGTTTTTTTCTACTCTACTCAAAGTAGTACATGCCTCTTTTGAAGCTCAGAAACCTTGTAAATAACCCACGTTCTTGTTCCCTTTTTGGCACCTTCTTTTCTAACTGTCGTCACTGTACCTGATACAATATAATATTTCCCTTGAAGTTCGGAAAAAAGCCTGTTCTTTGTTCTATCAAGGAAGTCTGTATCCTGAACTTCTGCCCAAAAATCTTTAGTACCTTGAAACTTCCATGCGGTAAGCTCAGGAGAGAGGTATAATATTCTCACCGTTTCCCTGAAAGGTTCTTCTAATATAATGTCTGGAGGTTTATACCTAAACGAGCTTCTCTGACTATTATAAATTGTATATAAGCAGTCTGCCT
>CAMTOM010000080.1 GCA_947074125.1 uncultured Desulfovibrionaceae bacterium | reverse complement strand
CCCACCCCCCGAACGCCACCACCCCCTCACCTAAAAACCCCGCCGCCGCCACGCCCCCACCCCGTAGTGGCATAACCAGATTACCCGGCATGGCCAATACCCCACCCCCTGGCGTTTGCTGGGAATGGGAAACACGCTGCACATCAATCATTCCACTCATGGGCGAAACCCGAAAAGCCGCAAAAGCATCTGCACAGCACAAAAAAGAGCCTATCAAACAAAAGCCCAACAATCTTTTCTTTCCCTTAAGAAGGGAGAAACAAGAGAAGCGCGTACGAGCAATACAATCAGGCATCACGACGCAACACCTCCGCAGTCTCCATGCGGAGCACGTGCCAGGCGGCGACAGAGCCACATACGCAAGCTATGATCAAAGAAAACAGGCACACTTCAAGCGCCAGAATTGTCGGCATTTTACAAACCACTCCTCCCTCCCCAAGAAAGGAACCGAAAGCAACACGTAACAAAGCCGCAGCCCCAAGATAACCCAGAAACGACAACGCACACGCAGCCGCAGCAGTTATCCAAAGCTGAAATACCGGAAACAGGACAAGGCAGCGTGTGCGAAAACCGAGCAATTGCGCCTGTGCAAAAACCCGTGCTTTACGCCGCACTCCAGCCACCGCCATACTCGCTTGCGCAAAGGCCATACCAAGAAGGGTAATCCCCCCAACAACCAGAGTCACCATAAGGAGGATGCGCTTCACATCCTGAATATTTTCGACCTGTTCCGCAAACGTATATGCATCAATATTACGCGTTTTCAAGTAATCTCGCATGCGAACGACATCTTCCAAAGTCTTCACATACATCCGAAAGCTCGCATACACCGCAGGCGACGCATCGTCTCCGGCAGAGGCAAGCGCTTTGTCTTGCCCTGGAATGACAAAGTCCATGCCGTCACGATAGGCTTCAATCGCACGCGCAAAGCGAAGATCCAGATAGACGTGCTCTTTCCAGTCAGCCGCATCTGGGAGTATGCCCTGCACCGGCAGAGCAAACGTTATATCTTCCATCTGATTGTTCTTACGCCGTGAAACGGAAAAAGACAAGATGTCTCCTGGAGCAACATTTTGAAAGTTTCTTGCAAAATGTTGTGTAATCACAACCGCATGAGGTAATGGCTGAATATCGTGACGCCCCAGCAAAGGATCTCCCTGCGCTGTCGGTATCACATCTGCGGGGAACAACTTCTCTCCCGCACGCCCCACCATAACAGTTGCAGAAAGAACACGTGTTGTCGGTACAAGAAAGTCCACAGCATCATGCTCACGCAAACTCTGTATATCTTTTTCCGTATATCTCTGGCTCCCATAGGGATTGATAGCCAGCACAGCGGGATTTTCCAACAAGCGCGTTGAAAGCGTCTCCACAACACCATAACGGATACTCATCAAAATGAGCAAAGGCATCAATGCTGCGGCAAAAGCCAAAATCGCACAAAAAGAAAGCGCCCGTTCATGCAAAAAATCTCTCCAGGAAAGCCCCCAGACACGCGGCGCCTGAGACGCAACACGAGACGAGTTACCACGAGAAAAGCCCATCGCCGCCTGTTTCCAGAACGCACGGGCAGCAGGCGCAGAAGATAGAGAAGGTGTCTTTTGGTGCTGCCCTGTCATTGCCGCATATGCATCTTGCTCACCTGAGGATAAAAGAGCCGCAGAAGCATCGCTCCCATCAGACTTTACAGCATCGATCCCCGAAAAGGCAAACAAAGGAAGTGAAGTCAGGTCAGGAGATAACCGCTGCAACACATACTCGCTCCCAGCCTCAGACGCCATCTCTTCTTCCGCAGGAGCAAAGGCGAGCAGGGGAATATGCGCCTCTTCGAGCAGAGCCTGATCATGACTTACAATCAAGAGCGAAGAATGCGTTGCCGCGACCCCCTCCAGCAACAGAGCAAGCGCACGGCGCGCATTCAAAGGATCAAGCGCGGAAAAAGGCTCATCAGCAAGCACAAGACTCGGATGGTGAATAAGCGCCCGCGCAATAGCCACCCGCTGACGCTCACCATACGAAAGAGTTTCTGGCAAAACCCCCAATAGATCATTCAAGTCCAGAAAATCTGCAAAAGAATGAACACGCTCCATCAGCGATGTTGCATAGTCACGCTGTGATGCTGCCTGAGGAAAGACCTCCCTGCCCAGCAAGCGCAACGGCAGGGCAATATTGTCACGGACATTCAGAAAGGGGAAAATCCCCCCAGACTGATGGATAAACGACGTATGCCGATTGCGCAATTTCGCGATAGATACCGCATCATTCTCTTTCAGAAGTTGCGGAATATCAAAACGCTGCTCTTCATCATACAATAAAAAGCGCTCGGCATACGTCGGACGTGACAGTAAAGCCAGCATTTCCAGAAACGTACTTTTACCACAACCACTAGGGCCAACAACACCAAGTACCTGACCCTTTTGAAGTTGCAAATGGGGTACACGTACCTTGAAGGAGGCATCGCGCCCCCTGTATTCTCTAACAAGATTCTGGATATCCAGTACAAGCGTCATATACAATGCCTATGGCAGGGAGGAAAGAGGTACGCGGTACAGGCTGTCTGCCAGAATACGTTCCCCAGACGCATCCTCATCGGCCTTCGCAACAAAGGTTGTCCAGTTTGCTGTATCATTATGATATTCTTTAAATATTTTAATTTTTGACTCCATCGCGTAGATGATTTCATCCTGCTCGCGTGCGCTCATGCTGAACCACTGCTGCTCTGTCATATTCATAATCATGCTCTTGTAGGGCAGCCCCTCCAGAAATTCTGGCAAAAGCCCCATTTCCACAAGATTTCTGTTCGCCATTCCCTGTTGCATACGCTCAGGGTCACGAAGTGTTTGCGCCGAAACAGAAATAATACGCTGAAAGAGCTGACGGCTGTCATCTGTACGCGACGCACGCGCCGCATCAACAATATGCTGCATCTGACGCGCCAGCGCATCAAGCTGGCTCTTGCTCAACAATACCGCCACAACAAGCGCATCCGTACTCTTACCCTGCGAAAGCGCATTCAAATCCTTATCTGCAACCCACGCTTCCACAAACTGTGGCCCCTGCACACTCGTTCGCTTACCAAAGAATTCCAATTGCGCAGCATAGCCAATAGACTCACCCAGCAATGTCGCCATCTTTTCAGGAGAACTCACATCTTCGGTAACAGCAGGCTTGACGGGAGCTTTACCCTCATCCAGCCCGACAATAATTTTTTGCACCACACCCACAAGCGCTTCAGCAACCCTGTTAAACAGTTGTGTTGCGGATTCCAGACTCTGAACAGGCAAGGCAATATAGGCATGCTTCACAGACGCATCATCCATTGCGGTGAGCGCCTTATATTGTGCAATGCTCTTCTGAAGGTTATTGCGCTTTCCGGCCTCGGTCTGCAAGTGAACAACCACAAGGCGAATGCCTTTCTGGCGCAACAGTTCCGCCATTTCCTTTTCGTTAATGCCCGTACCGGAATAGGGGTCATCATTCCGAATAGCGCCCGCATCCGTCACCAGAACAGCCACCTTAAGGGGATATTCTCCCCAGTCCAGTTCATCAATAGCCGTTTTAATGCCAGAAAAGGCATCTTCATTGAAGGCATGTGTTGAAACAGAAGCTTCTGCCATGCCCCCAAGGGCAGATTCAAGAGACGCACGCCCCGAAACAGGCGTCAAGGGAGAAACAACCTTGGCAACATACCCAATTTCAGGATTATGCTGCAAGCTGTTTCGGTAATTGACAATACCAAAGGATACGCGATCTTTGATAGAGCTGTTCTCAAAAGAATCAAAGGTATTGCGAATAAATTCCTTGGTCTTTTCCACATAAGGGCCCATCGAAATGGTCGTATCCACAATAAAAGTGATTCCAGCCGTAAAATCAGAAGCGCCAGACGGGCTTTGGCTCGGAATACTTTGAGCTTCCTGAACTTGTGGTTCCTGGGCAGGCTGCTCCGAAGACTGCGGCAACACCTCTCCAGGATTAACAGCTCCCACACGCAAAATACGCATATTGTAATGGGCATATTCTGATGAGAAGTCGAAAACCGGCATCAGATAGAAATTTTCTTTGGGAATGGCCGAAGCCGCTGGCTCCATGGCAATGACAGGCAAATCCAGACGATCAGGACTTTCTACCAGAGCACGCATGAGCGAACCCATCGACTGTTGCAGATTGCTGGAGCGGATCACATCATTTAATGCGCTATAATCGCGAAAAAACAATACCGGATCACGCTGCATTCTGTCCGCGAACATAAGCGTCAGCGCCTTATCCCAGCGTGAGGCATCGCCCCGACGCATCCAGCGAGTTTCGCCGTCAGCCACTTCAGAAGAGACTGCCACCTCAAGCCAGTCCACATCATTATGACGCGCCAGTCCATATACATAAAAAGGAGTAAAACTGCGCACTTCCACGCCAGTCTCTTCTCCAGGAGCAGTAAAAAGCATAGCTTGCGGATGTGCAATAACCCGCTGAAACAGACTTTTCTTCCCATCAACAAGCAATGGAGCACGCGCGTGCCCCACTACTGCAGACAGGCAAAACAACAATAAGAATAGCGCACTGCATACATACCTGTTCATCACTTCCTTGCCCTCCGCAATCGTTAACTGCCACCAGACAGCAATAGGGCAATATAATCGCTATCAGCTTTTTTTCCAAGCCCTTTTCACTGTTATTTTACCATCAAGCCAATGGAAAATGCGTTTACAAAGCCGTCAGAGACACAATGCAATAAGGGCTTACCCAACGCAACCAGCAGCAATACATATGCTTTTTCTGCCAGACCGCGTATAGGCAAGCCCATACACATTACAATAATTTATCTAACGAATTCGCAATATCATCTTTTGGAGCTTTTGCAGAGGCTCTTTCTTGTGAACTGCGCTGTGGTGCAGACTGGGAAGCGGTAGAAGCAGATGCAGCACTTCCAGAAGGCATGCTCGTCTTCTGCGTTCTTGCTACAGCGCTGCCACCTCCAGCAGAAGCACTGCCGCCCATAGTGGCAGGTGCAGCAGCGCGCACAGCACCACCGCTCTTATAATTATTGTATGCAGACCAGGCAGCAACAGCCTGACGCATCTCAAGTATGCGGTTTTCTTCCAGCGCTTTAAAGAGCGCAAAAGAAGGTTCTGCTGACGATACACCGTACTGGGCAGCAAAGCGTTCGAGGGCAGCACGTGTGGCACCGTCCATTCTGCCCGTTACCTGTACAGAGGTATCACCATTGGCAATACACTGGGATTGCATGAAAGGAACCAGCAAGCCTGCTCCGACAATTTGCGCGAAATATTCGCGCCATGAGTCCACGACTAGCGGGTCTTCCTTGAAAATTTTAGAACCACCCACACGCCAATACGGTATGGTCATCGTCCGCCCGATAATCTGTATTACGCTCAGCTCTGCCATCATCTGCATGGCATAATGACGTCCGTGCATGGCTGTGGCTTCAGCACCCAGACCAAAACCCGTACCCAAAATGGCGAAACCAAGATCTGTACTATTCTTTCCATATTCCAGCTTCATGCTCGCGCCAAAACGTCCAGGTACGGAAACACCATTGGAATCATACACGTTCATGGCAATGGCTGCCTGCGCACTTCTAAACGCCATTTCCGCATTGCCACTCAAATTCGTCTTGCCGTCACCAGCACCAAACTCTCCCATAGCATTCATCTTGGTAGAAGAGGAAGTCAGATTGCGGTCAAATTGCGATATACGGCCACTGATGATAAAATCCGCATTGGGGCGCAAGGCCTCGCTAGGCTTGACCTGAAGCTTTGCCGCCTGACGCAACATGATTTCTGCCTGAAGGTGCGTGACGTCTGAGACATCATACTGTTCCACATAGCGTACTTTGTAATGCACCTGCGAAACCGCTTCACGCACAATGGCAGTAATATCAGTAGGAATTTCACCGCTGCTGGAAACACCCGTAGCGTCCACGACAGGCTTCACATAATAATAAGTATTGGGGTATTCAGGCGGCAGATAAACTTCCAATACGGTATTCAAGTCATCCAGCGCCGAGGAGTACTGGCTGTGCACCGGCACATCTGCCTTCATGTCGGGAAGAATCGGCCGCATGGGATGCCGCCCGCACCCCGCCAGAAGAATCAGGCTCAAAACAAAGAAAATCAGATGCTGTCGTTGCATAACAATTATCCGTCAGTTTATATGTCCACCGCAATCAATAGCGTACTCTCTGATTGCCCTGAATAATCATGTTCACATTGTTCATAATAAATTCGTTGATGACAGTACCCACATTCGCACCATCCTGAATGCTCACATTGCCGAAACCATCAGAAATATACAGATCATTGATCTGCGGTATGGAAGAATCCACCACCAATCCATCAACCGCATTGCGCTTGATATGATAGGCCATGTTTTTCGCATAGGCATTCTGATATTCCTCAACCTTTGCCTTGGCTTCTCCCTTAATATCCTTGATGTACTCTCCCAGAAGATCATCATCACCAGAGCTCCATGCCGGAGAAGCACACGCGACAAGCAGCAGCACCCATTCTGTGATCTATTTTTTACTCCAAATCTCCGTAAAACTCTGCGTATCTTTCCGAAGAGCCTCCATAGCATGTCACTCTATAAAAAACTTCTAACTTCCACCTATCCTCTATATAATTACTTTTACCCACAACTCTCACTTATTAATTTCACTCTAGCTACTTTCTCTTCCA
>CAMTOM010000079.1 GCA_947074125.1 uncultured Desulfovibrionaceae bacterium | reverse complement strand
AACGAAGGGAAGCCCGGAATCAACAGAAAGAGGTGAAAAACACGCAAGGAAGAAAAAGACGAACAGCTCAGCTATGGCCAACCAGAAAGCGTCCGATGTGTAAATCGAGTTTGAGAAAGATTAGAGACCTACTCTCCTTACCGCTATCTTAACTACCAACTCCCCCATAAAAAACCTGGTGAAGCGTTAAACCCTGTGCGGGAGCCGTTGCCGAGGGAAGAAGCCGTCGGTCACGCGCCTCCAGCAGGGCAGGCAAGGCTTCTGGCGAAAACTTACCCTGCCCCACCGCAACCAGCGCCCCTACAATATTACGTACCATCTGTTTCAAAAATCCATCCGCTTCCACTTCAATTGCTAATAAGGCTGCATCAGAGAAGAGCGTTGCGCGAGAAGTAAATGCCAAATGGCGCACTGTGCGAACCGTACCCTCAACATCTGTTCCGGCAGTCTGAAACGATGCAAAGTCGTGGCACCCCAAAAAGTATTTCATCGCACACTGTATGGCATCAGTATCCAATGAGCCACACGCCCAGACAAAAGGGAAAAGGCGCGGTGGCACATAACGCTGATTTGTCCAAAGATGATAAATATAACGCTTGCCCCTGGCATCGAAACGGGCATGAAAATCTGCTGGTGCGGGTTGCATATCAACAATACTGATATCATGGGGTAGGTGACGATTCAGAATATACTGCCAGTCAAGTCCGGCGCGCTCCAGCGGAATATCCACATGCGCGACCTGCCCATCAGCATGAACTCCTGCATCGGTGCGACCCGATCCATGCACACGAATGGCTTTTCCTGTCACACGGCTCAATATCGCCTCAAGCTCACCCTGAATGGTAGGAGGAGGTAACGGTTTTTCCTGAATCTGCCAGCCGCTATACCGTGTCCCCACATACGCCACACAGAGACGAAAGCGGCACATCTGTGATGCAGAGCTTTGTGAAAACGCCTGTTCTTCTGTAGCCATGCTTACGAATCCACTCGACCAGGAGCCGCATGATTTAAGGGGCCACAGCCCTCTCCAGGAGCATAGCTTTGGCGCAAACAAAGATTGACATATTCCTGTGCCTTGGTCACCGCCACCCGTAAAGGAAAGCCTCGTCCAAGATATGTCGCGATAGCTGCTGAAAGCGTGCAGCCTGTGCCATGCGTATTGGGACTGTCAATATGAGCCTGACGCAGGGGAAGTATTTCACCATCACGCTCACAAAGCCAGTCGGTCACCATAATCCCTCCCTCAAAGTGCCCTCCTTTAATCAAAACGGCACGCGCTCCAAAGGAGAGAAGGCGTCTGGCAGCTTCTGCCACATCAGACTCTGTTTCAATACGCATTCCCGCGAGCAATTCTGCTTCTGGACGATTGGGGGTAAGCAGGTCAGCCAAAGGTAAAAGCTTGCTTCGTAAACTTTCTACAGCATCTTCCTGCAAAAGCGGGCTGCCACTCTGGCTCACAGAAACTGGATCTACAACCAAAGGAAAATCTTTTTTCACCAGAGCCTCTGCCAAGGCAGAAATAATTTCTGCGGAAAATAACATTCCCGTTTTCGCCGCAGCAACAGGAAACCCCTGACGTACCGCCTCAAGCTGCTGCAACACAAATTGTGCTGCCGGCGCATGAATGCCCGTTACCCCAAGACCATTTTGAGCAGTGAGAGCGGTAATAACACTCATACCGTAACCGCCAAGCATCATAATTGTCTTGAGATCTGCCTGAATACCTGCACCGCCACCAGAATCCGAACCAGCAATTGTCAAAATATTCGGTGTCATACCCATATAAACCTCCTGAAAAACTCTTGGCAGCATATAACTCCATACCTCCAAAAACAAGCACTCCTTTCCTTCATCCCCGCATAGCTTATCCAAAGGAGAGAGGATAAGGCCTGTGTACAGGACTTGCATCCCCAGCATTTAGGAGGTAACTAAGAACGAGTTTCGTTTTGTATATAAAAAAAGTGATAGCTTTATGCTAACAACATACTCATCATATTCCGGAGACAATCATGTCCTCTTCTCCAAAAGTTCCTGAAATTACCCCCCAATCGCAACTGCCCAAGCCGCGCCGCACAGGAGGCGCAGGAGCATGGCTGTTTTGTTTGCTTATTTTAACATTGGGAGGACTTGGTGGTGGTATCTGGTGGTATCTCAATGAGCAGGAGACTGCGCAATCAAACATGATTGCAGAAAGCACTCCTGCACCGACTCTTCCAGAAACACCTCCAGCCCCACAACCCTTACCAGAAGAAACAGTCCCCAGCGAAGATCCAGCTCCTGAAGAAAGCGTGGCGGAAGAAACACCTTCTGCAGAGGATGTCGAGACACAGACATCGCAGGAAGAGGCTGCAAAAATGGTTCGCCCTGCTTTTGTGGAAGACCTTGCTCAATGGATGGTACGTTGCTATCGCCCCCAGAACAAGTCAGCACCCACCATTTTTACACCCATGAGTGCCAACTTGCGCTATGGCGCAAAACTTCAGAGTTTTAAATTCCCAGGCGAAGATCTTTTCAATAATCGTGCAGCACTCTTGCGCCATGCTTTTCGTGCGCCAGTCCTGGAAAGGCTGTACACGCTCCATGGTGACAGTTTCATACCCGCTCTTAAGGATGCGGCAAAAAAAGCAAAGCCACCTCTCTCAGAAGCACAAACACAAGACATGCTCCGCGTATATGGAACACAGCTTGCTTCTTTAGCACAGGGTATCCAGGGCGTATTGCAACTGCCCAACCTGCGCCAGCGTCTCCGCACCCTTGAAGACATGAGCCAAAGCACATTGGCAATCAACGCTCTTGTTGCAGAAAAAGTATTCCAGCTTGATACCGCCAGAGAAAATAAAAATCTTATTATGGAAAGCGCTGTTCAAAAAGAAATTGATATACTTGCGGCGCAATACCGCCGTTCTGTGCAGGGCAGAGAGTCCGCAGAGCAGGAACTTGTCCGCGATATACGTAAAACCGCCGGACAGCGCCTGAATGCAGCAACCATACTTTTCCTTGCCCGCTGGATAGACAGGCGTATGCAGCGCACCCCTGAAAACGCTATTGCCGCCGCACGACAGGGAGAGGACATATTGCAGCAGATCTCCGCAAAGATGCTTCAGGAAGCGCAATAACTCAATATTCACGAGAGATACGTAACACCGCCGGAGGCAAATACATCGCCTCCGGCGTTTCACAATATACACAAGACCCAGTCTCATAAATCACGCATATAGACTATCAAACGGACAAAAACTCTTCTCAATGTCTGAACTCTCTTCTTCTCTTCTTATTGTTGGCGGCTGCCGTAGTGGCAAAAGTCGACTGGCAGAACGCTGGGCAAAAGCGCAAGCTCCCAAACGCGCTTACCTTGCAACCTGTGCTGCACATGATGAGGAAATGCACATTCGCATAAAAGAACATCAAGCACGACGCGATAGCACATGGATCACCTATGAAGAGAGTCTGGATATTCTACCCATCCTGCATGCCCCGCAAGATGCTGGCGTTATTCTTGTCGACTGCCTTACCCTCTGGCTTTCCAATATGCTCATGCGAGAATACCCCACAGAACAGATTTTTCACAATATTCAATCACTGGCGACTTTTTTGCGCACTCCTTCTGTGCCGACTGTCATTGTCAGTAATGAAACAGGGATGGGTATCGTACCCGCCTTTCCCCTGGCACGCCAATTCAGAGACATTGCCGGACAGGCAAATCAAATTCTGGCACAGGCTGCATCTACAGTTCTTTTCTGCTCCTGTGGCTTGCCTTTGGCTCTCAAAGGCAACATCCCTCAAGAACTTGCTGCCCAGCTCCCACTCACAGACTAACGCTCTGATCAGTACCTGGAGATACTATCCTCATGAAGACCCACAATAGCATATGCGTCCTTTTCACACTCTCTATCATTCTTTTGTCAATATTCATGGTGCCCTCCTCCTTACTGGCTTTCCAAAAAGGCGATGGCTACAAGCTGGCAGACAGGCTTATTGAGACAGGGCGCTTTGAAAAGAAGTTGTATCATATGAAAACATTTACGCTGTACGGTCTGCTGCGCAAAGGCACAAAACCCACATTACGTGTATATATTGAAGGGGATGGCCATGCCTGGAATTCTCGCACGGAACCATCTGATGACCCCACACCATATAATCCTGTCGCCTTGCGCCTGGCGATGAAAGACAGCACCGCAGACACAGTACTCTACCTTGCCCGCCCCTGTCAGTTTACTCAAGGGGATGAACAACGCAATTGCCATGTGTATTACTGGACAGACGCGCGTCTTGGCGAGGCCGTCATTGGCGATCTCAACATGGCTATACATGAGGCAAAAAAAGCTGCTGGCGCAAAAGACGTTCGTCTCATTGGTTTTTCTGGTGGCGGTGGTGCCGCTGTACTCATCGCAGCACGCCGCAATGATGTGAGCCATATTACGACAGTCGCAGGCAACCTGAACTCCAGTGCCTGGACTCGCTATCAAAAAGTAACGCCTCTCGTAAACTCTCTGGAACCTTTCAACACAGCATCCGTGCTTCGCCATATCCCGCAAGTACATATCAGCGGAGGCAAAGACACTGTAATCCCTCCATTCATCAGTCAGGAATTCTGCCGCGAGGCTGGCGAAAAAGCGCTTTGTCTCACAGCGCCAGATCTCTCACATGCTGGCCCTTGGGATGGTCCCATCAGAGTGCCTGAAGGTGCCAAAAAACTTCAGGAACACGCACAGGGAGTTTCAAAAAAACCATCCCTAAATAATGCTGCCAAAGAAGCCGCCAAGAGTATCGAGCCATGATGAAAAGAAATATTTACCTGAACCTCCTCTCTCCTGCTGAAGCCATCACACGCATCCGTACGGCACTGGAAGAGAACAATCTTCGCGAAAAACTTGTCCAAAGTATCCTATGCCCTTCTCATATGGCATGTGGCAAAGTCCTTTCAGAAGCGGTCTATGCGCGCTACTCTTCCCCAACAGTGCACTCCGCTGCGATGGATGGCTACGCCGTGCGCGCTGCCGACACCTTTGCCGCCCATACAAACCACCCACTCACCCTGATAGAAAATGAAAACTGCTTTCCAATCAATACCGGACATCCCATGCCGGAAGATACCAATGCTGTCATAATGATTGAGCAAATACAGATCCTCGAAGACGGGCATATCCGCATTGAAGCCCCTGCCTTTCCGTGGCAGCACGTACGCCGTATTGGGGAAGATATTGTTGCCACAGAGCTGCTCTTCCCGCGCAATCACTTTCTCCGTCCGGCTGATATTGGCGCATTGCTTTCTGGTGGTATCTGGGAGGTGCCCGTCTGGGAAAACCTGCGTTTGCGCATTATCCCTACAGGCGATGAAATTGTAGATTTTACCCTGCACCCATCTCCAGACAAAGGACAGGTCGTAGAATCCAATTCGCAGGTACTGCTTGCCATGGCTATGCAATTAGGCTGCTATGCAGAGCGTATCGCACCTGTGCGGGATGATCCGGAAAGCTTGCGTGCAGCACTTAGACAAAGCCTCACGGCCAATACTCAGGTAACTCTTTTTTGCGCCGGTTCCTCAGCAGGAAGCAAAGACTATACCCGTGCCATTCTGGAAGAAGAAGGAGAAGTGCTTATACATGGCATTTCTCTTATGCCAGGCAAACCATCACTGGCAGCTATCTGCCAGGGTAAATTGGTTATCGGCGTACCAGGCTATCCTGTCAGCAGCATCGCCTGTTTTGAACATCTTCTTAGCCCCATTCTCTCATGGCTTGCGCATAAAGACGAACCCCAAGCACAGGAAATTGACGTCTATCTTGCGCGGTCAATTACCTCACGTCCCGGAATGGAAGAACTTGTCCGCCTGAACGTTGGACATGTGGCTGATCGTTATGTTGGCATTCCCCTTGGGCGTGGTGCAGGCAATATTACCACGGTAACCCGTGCTCAGGCTGTTACCCGTATTCCCGCAGAAGATGAGGGTATTCGTGAAGGCAGCATTATCAAAGCGAGCCTTTCTGTCACACCGCAAAGGCTCCAGCGCACGCTGGTCTGTGTGGGCAGCCACGACAATACACTGGACATTCTCGCCGATGCCCTCATGGGTTTGAAACAACCCTTTTCCCTCGCCTCCACACATGTGGGCAGTATGGGCGGTATCAGCGCACTGAAAAGCGGTGTCTGCCATATGGCAGGCATGCACCTGCTATGCGAAGAAGACGGTGACTTCAATTTTGCTTTTCTTCAAAAATTTCTGCCACCGGAATGCCCTGTCACCCTTGTCAATCTGGCCATACGCCATCAGGGAATCATTGTGCCCAAGGGCAATCCCATGAATATAGCAAGCATTAAAGATATTGCCCAGAAAAAAGCCCAATTTATCAACCGACAGCGAGGAGCAGGCACACGCATCCTGTTTGACTGGCATCTGCGCCAGAACAATCTGCAACAGGAAGACATCGCAGGCTACGATAAAGAAGAAACCACACATATGGCTGTTGCCGTCAATGTCCTCACCCACGCGGCAGATTGCGGTATGGGTATCTACGCCGCAGCAAAAGCACTCCATCTCGACTTTGTTCCCCTTGCCCGCGAACGCTACGATCTGGCAATTCCTGATACCTTTCTGAACGATTCACGTATTCTTGCCGTGCGAGAACTGCTGGAGAGCCCCGCGTTCCACGAGCGCATCATTGCCCTTGGTGGCTATGAAACCTCTCTGACAGGTCAAA
>CAMTOM010000078.1 GCA_947074125.1 uncultured Desulfovibrionaceae bacterium | reverse complement strand
CAAGGGTGGGGGTGAGTTCTTTTTCAACAATGCCCCGGATGTCATATTCCCTGATAATATGGCGGATGTTGTGTACATTCATGGGTATGCCTTTGGTGAAATTTTGCGGCATTGCTAATGCCGTTCACGTGGAACATGGAGTAATTATGAGCTGTGATTGGGATAAATTGCAAGAGAAACGCCAGAATCAACCTCGCCAGACACCCCCGCCATCGCGGGATGAGGAGAGTAAGGATGATACTGGAAAGAAAAAAATGAAAAATCCTTTTCAGTTTGGTGGCAGTGGCGGTGGAGGCAATGGTTCTCCCCTGGACAGTCTGTCACTTTCTGGTGGGCCAAGCAAGAAAACGCTCTATTGGGTTCTTGGAGCAATGGTATTGCTGTGGTTCCTGTCGGGTATTTATATCGTGAATCCTGATGAGGAAGGCATTGTACTGCGTTTTGGTGCATACAATCGAACTGTTGGACCAGGTCCCCATTATCATTTACCCGCTCCCTTTGAAAGTGTGGAGAAGCCAAAAGTAACGCAGGTATTGCGTAGTGAAATTGGTTTCCGCTCCATGGGGCAGGAAAAAACATTCCGTCAGGGGCAGGGGCGCATTGTGCCTCAGGAAGCCTCAATGCTGACGGGTGATGAGAATATCGTCAATGTGCAGTTCAGTGTGCAGTATAAAATTGATGATCCGGTGAAATATCTTTTCAATGTTGTCAATCAGGCAGACGTCGTGCGTAATGCCGCAGAAGCTGCCATGCGTGAAGTGATTGGCAAAAGTATGATCGATGCTGCCATTACTGATGGTAAGTTGAAAATCCAGCATGATGCTACAGAACTCTTGCAGTCTATTCTTGAACGCTATCAGGTTGGGGTTAAGGTTTTGGCTGTTCAGTTGCAGGATGTGCATCCGCCTCAGGAAGTTATTGCGGCATTTAAGGATGTGGCCTCGGCACGTGAAGACAAGAGTCGTATTACTAACGAAGCAGAAGCATACAGCAACGAGCTTTTGCCTCAGGCACGTGGGCAGGCAGCCGCCATACATAATCAGGCAGAAGCTTACAGTGCTACCCGTGTACAGGGAGCAGAAGGTGAAACGAAGCGTTTTCTGGCTTTGATGCAGGAATATCTTAAGGCAAAAGATGTTACCCGCAAGCGTCTCTATTATGAGGCCATGGAAGAAATTATGGATAATGTGCAGGAAAAAATCATTTTGCCTAAGGGAACATCAGATCGAGTATTGCCCTTCCTGCCGCTGGATAATAATAAAAAAGCGAAGAGCGCTTCCTAAGCTGGAGAATGCTGATTATGAAGAAAGGATCGTTATTTTTTATATCACTTGCTGCTGTATTGCTCTTTGTTGCAAGCCAGAGCTTCTTTATTGTGCATCAGACGCAGCAGGCTCTTGTGCTTCAGTTGGGGGATCCGCTGGATAAAGTGTACAGACCAGGTTTGCATTTTAAGCTGCCTTTTGTACAGAAGGTTGTGCTTTTTGATGCGCGTATTCTGGATTATGAAGCGCGTTCTCGTGAAGCGTTTACCGCAGACAAAAAAGCGATTGTGCTGGATAACTATGCCCGCTGGCGTATTGTTGACCCTTTGCAGTTCTATCGTACCATGCGTTCCATTCCAGGAGCTCAGGCACGTCTTGATGACGTGGTCTATTCCGAGCTTCGGGCAAAGGTTGGTGGCTATGATTTAACGAGCGTTGTCTCCTCCCAGCGTGCCCAGATTATGACAGATTTAACTGCAGAGGTAGATAAGCGTATGCGCAACTTTGGTGTGCAGGTTGTGGATGTGCGTATCAAGCGGACAGACCTTCCAGAGGAAAACCAGCGCGCCATTTTTGAACGTATGCGGGCAGAGCGTGAACGTCAGGCAAAGCTGTATCGCTCAGAAGGGGTGGAAGAATCCACACGCATTCGCTCGGATGCCGACAGGCAAAAGGCTGTTATTCTGGCAGAAGCCGCACGTAATGCACAAATCATTCGTGGTGAGGCAGATGCCAAGGCTGCAGCGATCTATAACGCTGCTTTTGGTCAGGCTCCAGAATTCTATTCTTTCCAGAGAGGGCTTGATGCTTTGCGTAAATCTATGAAAGAAAATGGCCGCATTGTTCTTTCTCAGGATGATCCTCTCTTGGCGCCTTTGCGTTAGGGAGCATTGTTTTCCAGGCGACACTGTAAGACGTGCCTAAGGAAAACTATTTATAGATGCGGAAAAGGAAGATTTATGTCGTCATTTTCGGAAGCGTATGAGCGTATCCGCTTTGCGACCAATACGCGGACACAGGTTGAGCTTGCCAATATTCTTGAGATTCGCCAGTCAAGCATTTCAGATGCCAAGCGTCGAAAATCCATTCCTGCAGACTGGTTTATCAAGCTTTTTGACAAGTATGGTCTGAATCCAGACTGGTTACGTCTTGGTTTTGGCCCTATGTATTTGCGCACTGAACAGGGATACATCCCTCAGGAAGGTCCCAAAGATGGCTTGCGTGAACCGGTAAGCGCATACAATGACATGTCCCGTCATACGGTTGTACCTGTATACAATATGTCGTGTGATTATATAGATGGTGAACGCCCTGAACTGGCTTTGCTTGAGAGGCTTGCGCTTCCCCTGCCCTGTATGCCGGAAGGGCGGATAGTATTTCGCATGAATGCAACGAATATGGAGCCTGTCTTGTGTCAGGGGGCTTATTTTGCGGTAGATACACGGGAGACTCGCCCTGTTTCTGGTATGCTCTATGCTCTTTTCGCACCAGGTGAGGGTATTGTGGTGCGGAGAGTGTTTTCAGAAGGCGATCAGTCGCAATATCTTTTGCGCTCTGAGTCAGCAGCTTTTCCTGAAAGTCGCCTGTTGGCATCGCTTTTGCCATCTCGTATTGTGGGTAAGGTTATTTGGTTATTGCAAAAAATTTCCTGATACTTTTTTCTTTTATCTATTCTGATTCCGAAAACTCTTGGTACTGTTTATGTTGTTAGAGTATGAGGGGGATATGCGTATTTTTTCATTCTTAAAGATTGTTGTGATGCTTATGGTGGGAATATGTGTGCTGGGGATATCTCCAGTACAGGCTGCCATGCATTCTGTCTGGAAACCATTGGTACAGCGTTTGAGTGCGGAAGGGTTTTCTGCTCGTGATGTGGAGCGTCTTTTTGCCAGTATGCCTGCTGAAATCAGTTCTCGTCCCATGGGAACAAAGATTCTGGAACTTTACCGTGTCAAGTATATCCCAAGAGATACGGGAAAAGTCAAAATGTGGCCCAAATACTATCCGGGTGTGGCCACTCAGGCAAGCGCAGAGCGGTGTCGTGTCTTTTTGCAAACGCATGCAGGGACTTTTTCCCGCACTGAAGCCCGCTATGGAACACCAAAGTCCATATTGGCAGCATTGATATTTGTAGAAAGCCGACTGGGAACAAGTTTTGGGAAGGGCAATGCCCTGCACGCTCTGGCAAGTATGTCGCTTTCCAAGCGACCAGAGCAGTTAAGCGCAGACTGGTATCAAAAGATGCCAGGATATGAGCCTCGTTTGCCCTGGATACGTGAAACCATGGAAAAGCGCTCTGAGTGGGCGTATAAAGAACTGAGAGCCTTGGTGCAGTATTTGTTGGAGAATGGCAATGACCCCGCGCATATGCCTGGTTCTGTCTATGGAGCCATTGGCTATGGACAGTTCATGCCTTCCAATATTGTTCATTATGCTGCTGATGGTGATGCTGATGGGCGTATTGATCTTTTCAATCCTGCGGATGGGATTGCCAGTGTTGCCAGTTTTCTGGCAAAGCATGGCTGGAAAAAAGGTGTTACGCGAGAAAAGCAGCATGCGCTGTTAAAGCGCTATAACAAATCAACGACATATGCCAATACCATCATGGCGCTCGCGTCTGTTATTGATGGTGGGCCAGTGCCCCCAGCGAATCAGTATATTACATCTGATGGCAGAACAATCACAAAAGGTGCCTCTGCCTCTGGGACTGCGACCGCCAGAGCAGGTGCCGCCAAGGCGGTAAAGCAGGAAGGGAAAAAGGGAATACCTTCCAAAGCTCCCAAAACGACGCAGCCTGCTGTGAGGAAAACACCTCCCACAGCCCAGCCTGTGGGGCGTCCTGTGAGACCCGTGCCGCAAGGAAGAATTGTGCTTCCGTAAAAATAGATGGTTTTTCGGTATAGTAAAAGGAACCTTCGGTAGCGGAGGTTCCTTTTCTTTTTATAATGCTCTGTGGAACGTTGTTTTAGGTAGTATGGTTGATAATGCCACCTGCCAGAAGGCAGCCCGCACTGTCATAGACAGCGGCAAGCTGTCCTGGAGCTGCGGGAAAGGATGGACTATGCAAGGTAATCTGAAGGCAGTTGTCTTGAATGCTGACAGAGGCAGGTTCTGGAGACTGGCGATAGCGTAAGCGGACAAAACACTCTTCAGGCCAGTACTGATGTGGAATATGAATATTGGCGACGGAGGTTGTGCAGCCGTGCATGTTAAGATTGTCTCGTGAACCAACAATCAGGCTATTGCTCTGCTTTTCTTTACGTAACACATAAAGAGGTTCGCTCCAGGCAATTCCCAGCCCCTTCCTTTGTCCTTCTGTGTATTGCCAGAGGCCATGATGCGTACCAATGCAGCGCCCGTTAGGAAGGAAAACAGAGCCGGCACGACCGAGTGCAATGCGATATTGTGGGGCATTCTGTTCAAGGAAAGTGCGATAGGCATCATTGGGGATAAAGCAGATTTCCTGACTCTCATGTGGGAGCGGTGGCGTGAGGGCATAATCCTGCACACGCGTAACCACCTCTTTCTTATTGAGGTGCGCAAGAGGAAAAAGACAGCGCGCGAGCTTCTCTGGGGGGACAAGCGCGAGGAAGTAGCTTTGGTCTTTTTGTTTGTCCTGTGCAGGAGAGAGAACCGTGCCATAATGGCTGTGTGTTATGAGATTGGCATAATGGCCTGTTGCAAGCATTTCGGCACCATGTGCCTGAGCCGCTTCCCAGAGCAGACCAAACTTGATGCGGGCATTGCACAGGGCACAGGGGTTGGGCGTATGCCCATCAGCGTATGCCTGAAGGAAAGGAATGATGACGCGCTCTTCAAACTCTTTTTCCAGGTGAACGATGTGGAGAGGAATGCGCAAGGTGTCGCACTGTGCCTGTAGTTCCTGCAAAGGATCTTTCTCTGGAGGCAGAGAAAAAAAACGGGCATGCAGGGCAAAAACGTCATGTTTTTGCATCTTGAGTTCAGCAAGGGCGCACAGACTGTCTACACCACCGCTGACAGCAACGGCAATACGGGACATCAGAGCACTTGATTCAGGAACTGTTTGAGGCGTGGATGATTGGGGGCACCGAATAGATTGTCTGGTGATCCTGCTTCCACGATCTGTCCTTTATCCATAAAAATAACGCGGTCAGCTACTGTGCGCGCAAAGCCCATTTCATGCGTCACGCAGACCATGGTCATGCCTTCTTCAGCAAGATTGACCATAACATCCAGTACTTCGCCTACCATTTCAGGGTCAAGGGCAGAAGTAGGCTCATCAAAAAGCATAATATTGGGTTGCATGGCCAGTGCGCGTGCAATGGCAACACGTTGTTGCTGTCCACCAGAAAGCAGGGAGGGGTAGGTATTGGCTTTGTCGCTGATACCTACTTTTTTCAGTAAGCCCAGTGCCAGACTTTCTGCCTGGGTGTGCGGGGTTTTGCGCAGCTTGACAGGCGCAAGGGTCAGGTTTTGCAGTACAGTTTTATGAGGAAAAAGGTTGAACTGCTGAAAGACCATCCCCATGTTTTGACGGAGTTTGTTGATATTTTGTGATTTATCCGTAATGTCATGCCCGTCCACCCAAATATGCCCTTTATCCACCTCTTCCAGGCGGTTGATAGAGCGAAGCAAGGTAGATTTACCGGAGCCTGAGGGGCCAATAATGACAACGCGCTCGCCTTTACAGATTTCAAGGGAAACATCCTGAAGGGCTGGAAGTACGCCAAAGTATTTCCAGACATGCTGTACGCTGATAATGGGTGCGCTGTCTTCTTGCGACGGGGATGAATCTGCCTTTGCAGAAGACGGTAGTGGAGTGGTAATTTTAGTGTCTTCTGTCATAATGGCTCAACCTGGCTTCCATAAGGCTCACAGCTTTGGAAAGAAGAAGGGTAATGATGAGGTACACAAGGGCAATAATGGTATACGTTTCAAAGTAAAGATAGGTTTTTGCGGCAAAGCTGCGCCCACGTTGCATGATGTCAGGCATGGCGATGACCGAAACAAGGGATGTATCCTTAAGCATGGCAATGCATTCATTCCCCACAGGGGGCAGTATTGTGCGCCATGCCTGGGGGAGAATCACATAAAACATGGTTTGAATGCGATTGAAGCCCAACGAGCGGGCGGCTTCAGTCTGCCCCTTGGGGATAGCCAGAATGCCCGCGCGGAATACTTCGCCCATATAGGCGCCATAACAAAAGCTGATGGCAACAACGGCAGAAGTGACTCCTCCCACCTGAATGAATTTTGCCAGGGCATAATAGATGTAAAAGAGCTGCACAATCAGCGGTATACCGCGAATGACTTCAACGTAGGTGGAAGCAATCAGATTGATAAAGCGATTTTGTGAAAGACGTCCCAGTCCGGTGAGAAGCCCCAGTGGAACGGCGCAGAGAATGGAAAGAATGGTAATCTGGAATGTGACGAGTATGCCATCTGGCAAAAAGAGCAGCACCTGCCCATAAGGTTCTGGCCAGAGAATGCACAGGGTAAGCAGTATGATGACAGCACTACAGAGGGCAATAGACCATGCGTTGATAAGGCGCCATTCTTTCGGGTCTGGGATGCT
>CAMTOM010000077.1 GCA_947074125.1 uncultured Desulfovibrionaceae bacterium | reverse complement strand
GTGCGCATTCCGGGGCGTGGCTGCGGCCATAGGGGATTGGAGCATGGTGTGAAGGTGTCCTGCTTGGTGTGGTGCGTAGGTATAGGCACGTACGCACGGCCGTGTGAGTCTGGCAGTCATGGCATCCATGTTCTTGGCTTGGGCATGGGCGGATGAGACATATTAAGTACGTAAAGAGGCTGTTGTAATGATGGCTGATTGTTGTAAAAAAAGTCGTCTTGAGCGTAATGACATATACACCTCTTATAATATAATAAAATGATCATTGTTGAGCGTGTCATGCCACAGATTGCATGTCAATAGCTTTTAATAAGTTTTATATATTGGTGATATATCAAAAGAAAATATCCCCCTTCTTTTACGGGAAGGGGGATGTTGTATACTGTAATTATTATATTATACAGCTTCCTTGTACTCTTCTGAAACAGGGCGCTTGCCAAGCAAAAGAAAAGCGACATATGCTGTAATGGCAACGGCAATACCAATATAATTGGAAATATCAATGGGAATACCAAAACCCATAGCCTTTTCATAGCAAATATAGGTAACCGTGGCGGCAGTCATAAAGGCAGCGGGTATGGAGGCGATCCAGTGGAAGCGTCCCTTCTTATAGAGATACGCAGCGCCAGCCCAAAGAACAATAGCTGCCAGTGTCTGGTTTGCCCAGCCAAAATAACGCCAGATAATATTAAAGTTAATTTGTGACAGGGCAAGGCCAATGACAAAGAGGGGGATTGCGATAGAAAGACGCTTGACTCTTTCTATTTGTGAATAGCGCATCATTTCTGCCAGTGTTAGTCTGGCAGCACGAAAAGCGGTGTCGCCTGAAGTTACAGGCAGAACAACAACACCAAGGATAGCCAATACGCCACCTATGGGACCCATAAGGGCATATGAAGCTTCGCTGACAACATTGCCAGGGCCACCAGCGGCAAGAGCCGCAGAAAGGAGTTCAGGAGTCTTGTAAAATGTCATACCTACAGTCGCCCACACCAGACCAATAAGTCCTTCCGCAATCATGGTACCATAGAAAACAGGACGTCCGCCACGTTCGCTGGTAATGCAGCGAGCCATCAGCGGTGACTGGGTCGCGTGGAAACCACTTACAGCCCCGCACGCAATAGTGATGAACATAAGAGGCCACATGGGCAGATTGCCAGGATGCTGGTTAACCCACTGGGCAGCAGGATAGAATTCGTATCCTTTCACAAAGAGCATGATGCTGATTCCGGCAGCCATAATGAGGAGTATCGCACCAAAGATGGGGTAAAGACGCCCGATGATTTTATCAATGGGCATAATGGTTGCCAGAAAGTAGTAAGCAAAAATAAGAGCCAGCCAAAAAGTATAATTCATCCAGCTAGGTGAGAGTTTGGCAAGCAGGAGGGCTGGTCCTGTCACAAAAACAACCCCTACCAAAATCAGCAAAATCACAGCAAAGACGCGCATGAAATGTTTAAATGGGGCGCCAAGGTTGTAACCTACGATATTGGGTACGTTGGTACCACCATAACGCAGGGAAAGCATACCTGCAAAATAGTCATGAACTGCACCCGCAAAGATAGAGCCAAAAACAATCCACAGCAAGCAGGAAGGGCCATACAGCGCACCCAAAATAGGGCCAAAGACAGGTCCCAGTCCGGCGATATTCAAAAGCTGGATAAGCCAGATGCGGGGAGTGGACATTTTTACAAAGTCAACGCCGTCTGCTTTTGTTGTCGCGGGGGTAGGGCGATTGGGGTCTGCGCCAAAAACTTTCTCGACAATAGTGCCATAAATAAAATAGCCCGCAACAAGAGTCGCGGCGGCGAGAAGAAAATACATAGAGTTGGACATGATTGCTCCTCCCAGAGTGTCGTGTGGGATATATACCCCAAAAGCATGAAAACACGTAAACTGATAGTATCGTCTCTTCACTCTGTCCTAGTCCTATTGAAAAGGCGCGTCAAGGAGCACACAATTTTAAAAATGAGGAATAGGGCATTCGCGGAGAATAACTATACTGTATCTACCGCTGAGTGCTTGAAAGCATTCTACTTATTAAAATCATACATGAGCAGAAAAGAGCTTCGAGATATTTTTGAGAATATTATGCAAGAAATGGATAAGAATGCCCCTATGTTTTGCTCGGTGAGATCTTTATAAACTAAACTGTGTAAGCGGAAAGGGCGTCGTGAAACGACTTTTCCCGTATTGTTATGTTGAACAGGATTTGCAGAGGTTTTTTTATGGATGATCATGAGCGTAAGCAGAAAGAGTCTTTTGTGTCTCGGCGTGCCTTATTCAAGGGGGCTGGCGTGGGTGTTGCTGGTATGGCAGCCGCGTATGCTCTGGATAAAGTGGGACTGTTGCCAGATGCTCTGACGCGAGGTTTTTCGGCGAACAAAGGTTTTGGCGAGCCACCCACAGATAAGATGACATACAGAACGCATCCGGGTAGTGGGGATAAGATTTCTCTACTTGGTTTTGGCTGTATGCGTTTTCCCATGCTGCCACAAGCCACATCTCCTGGTGGTACACAGATTGACGAACGGGCGGCTTTTGCTTTGGTGGATTATGCACTGGCGCATGGGGTCAATTATTTTGATACTGCCTATACCTACCATCGTGGCATCTCAGAGGTTGTTATGGGGAAGGCGCTCAAGCGCCATCCGCGCGAAACGTACTTTGTTGCCACGAAGATGCCTGGTCGCTTGCTCCCTACATTGGAACAGGCCAAAGAGATGTTCGAAACACAGTTGGAGCGCACACAACTGGAGTATATTGATTATTACTTGTTGCATAATCTTCAGTCCGTGGATGTCTATCAACAGGTATATGAAAAAAACGGTGTTTTGGAATATTTGCTGGAACAAAAGGAAAAAGGGCGCATACGCAATCTTGGTTGGTCGTTTCATGGCGATGAGGCCATGTTGGAATATATCCTTTCGCGAGATGTCAAATGGGATTTTGCGCAAGTGCAGCTTAATTATCATGACTTGATGCATCAGTACATAACGCCTCCAGCTTTGGCAGCAATGCTGGATGCTTTGCAGGTAGTTCCGGCACAAACACAATGGATGTATGAAAAAGTACTGGCCGCAGAGTTACCCTTGATTGTTATGGAACCTCTTTTGGGGGGGCGTCTGGCTCGTCTGAATAAGAAAAGTCTTGCAATCTTGCAGGAAGAACGCCCCCAGGACAGCGCCGCATCATGGGCTATACGCTATGTCGCGGGTTTGCCCAATGTGCTGACAGTACTCAGCGGCATGACTTATATGGAACATTTGCAGGATAATATCCGCACCTGTGCCCCTTTCACTCCTTTGACAGAAAAGGAGTCGGGAGTTCTGAAAAGCGCATTGGATGTGTTTCTTAGCGCAGATAATATTCGCTGTACCCGATGTGGTTACTGCATGCCCTGTCCGTATGGTATAGATATTCCAGAAGTATTTACGCATTACAATAATTGTCTTGACGATGAGCTTCTGCCCAAGGATGCGCGTCATGCTGACTATGTACAGCAGCGGCGAGCCTATTTGGTGAGTCAGGAGCGTGATGTTCCCGAATTGCGCCGTGCAGAGCGTTGCACTGGTTGTAATAAATGTGTGAAACAGTGCCCACAGTATATTAATATACCACAGGAAATGGCACGTCTTGGAAAGTTTGTTGAAGAGCTGCGTGTGAAAGGATAGATTATGAAATATATACGAATATTACTTGCTACAATATCTTTTGTAGGTCTTGCGTTACTTTTTGTGGATCTGAGTGGTGTGCTGGCACCTTATTTTGCTTTTTTAGGAAAGTGGCAGCTTGTTCCCGCGATCCTTTCTGGCAGTGCTATTACTATAGTTTTGTTACTGTTGCTGACCTTCTTGTTGGGAAGAGTATACTGTTCTGTATTATGTCCTCTAGGAATATTGCAGGATGGCATTTCTCGTCTTGCCTCTCTGGATATCATGTCTGAAGAAGGAGGACGCAAGCGCCGGAAAAAGCGTTTCACATATGCGCGTGGCAATACACTCTTGAGAGCGCTGGCTTTGGCTCTTTTTGTGGTTGCCTTGCTTGGAGGCATTCCGCTTCTTTTTGGTTTGCTTGAACCATATAGTGCTTTTGGTCGTATAATGGGTACTTTGTTTGCTCCCATTTGGGGTGTGGGAAATAATGTTCTTGCTGATGTCGCACAGCGTATGGACAGTTTTGCTTTTGCTCCTGTGCCGATATGGCAGAAAGGTTTTGCGGCGCTTATTGGAGCTGTCGCAACACTGGCAGTCATTGCTGTTCTGGCGTGGCGTAATGGACGTACCTGGTGCAATACCATATGTCCTGTGGGTGCGGCATTGGGGCTGGTAGGGCGTTATGCTGTGCTTCGTCCACGTATCGACAGTGCGCAATGTGTGTCGTGTGGTCAGTGTGAGGCTGTATGTAAGGCTTCCTGTATGAGTGCGAAAGAAAAGCGGGTGGACGCGTCACGTTGCGTAGCGTGCTTTAATTGCCTGAAGGTTTGCCGTCACGACGCGCTGCATTTCATGCCTTCAGGAAAGAAAAGTCATACCCCCGCTCCCAAAGAGCCAGTGAAACAGCCTAATATGGCGCGGCGGGCAGCATTGACGGGGCTGGTTTCTGGGGTGGCTTCTGGAGTGGTTACTTTAGCCGCAGCGCCTCTTAAGGCTGCTGGTCGTGATCCTGATGCGCCTGTACCGGCATTGACCCGTAAAGAAATTACAGCTCGCAATGTTCCCATATTACCGCCAGGCGCTGCCGGACTGCATTTTTTTGAGTCTCGCTGTACTGGGTGTCAGTTATGTGTCTCTGCCTGTCCGAATCAGGTACTGAGAACGCTTGATACTGGAAAAGGGATGTTGCAACCAACGCTCTCTTTTGAGCATGGGTATTGCCGTGTTAACTGTGTGGCGTGTTCGGCTGTTTGTCCCACAGGTGCAATACGTCCCATAACACCTGCTGAAAAAGCGAGTACTCAGATTGGGCGTGCCTATGTTCGTCCTGAGCGCTGTATTGTGACTACAGATAAAGTGAAGTGTACGGTATGTTCCCGCAATTGTCCTCCAGGAGCGATTACTTTGGTTGGAGAAGGAGAATTGAAAATGCCTGTTGTGGATAATGAGCGCTGCACGGGTTGCGGGGCCTGTGAATATCTTTGTCCCTCGCGCCCCCTTGCAGCCATTTATCTGGAAGGCAATCGGGAACATCGCAAAATATAAGCATACAAGGAAACGCATAGTGGATACTAAGGAAAACAAGAAAGAAGATACTGTCCTGCGGATGACGCGCCGTACATGGTTGCAGGGCGCTGCTGGAATGTTGGCGACCATTGGTTTGCTGGGATGGTCTCAAGGCAGTCTGGCGGCATCGCAGGGAAAGAAGGTACTTGTTGTATATTATTCCCGCACAGGAAATACCCGCGCTGTGGCGCGCAACATACAGGCTCAGGTTGGCGGCGATCTTGTGGAAATACAGACCGTGCATCCCTATCCTGAGGAGTACCGCGCCACGACAGAGCAGGCAAAAAAAGAGCTGGCTGAAGGATATAAGCCAGCACTGACGACACGTATCGAGAACATCAGTGAGTATACGCACATATTTGTTGGCTCTCCTAACTGGTGGAGTACCATTGCGCCACCAGTAATGACATTGCTCTCTTCATATGATCTGTCTGGAAAGACGATTATGCCTTTTATCACGCACGAAGGAAGTGCGTTGGGGCGTAGTGTTGAGGATATTACAAAACTCTGTCCGCAAGCGAAAGTACAGGAAGGGCTGCCCATACGCGGACGTAACGCCGCAGATTCTAAAGAGCTTGTAGCTGCGGGGATTGAGCGCGTATTTGATTAGTATTGTAAGTAAGGTGTTTTTTATCGTATAGGAATGACAAGAGTAATGAAAGACGAAGATTCCACTCAAAAAACAACACGCTTTTCCCGTCGTGGCCTGATCAAGGCTGCTGGAATAGGTGTTGCTGGTGCGGCGGCGGCATATGGTCTGGATAAGGCGGGTCTGTTGCCTCAATTTTCATCTGGAAAAAGTTCACTCCCTGAGCCTCCCACAGACCAGATGACATATCGTGTTCACCCCAAAAGTGGCGATAAGGTTTCGCTTTTGGGCTTTGGCTGTATGCGTTTTCCCATGCTGCCAGAAGCAACGAGTCCACGAGGAACGCAAATTGATGAAAAAGCCGCCTTTGCGATGGTCGATTATGCCATAGCGCATGGTGTCAATTATTTTGATACTGGCTGGGCATACCATCAGGGTGCTTCAGAAGTCATGACGGGCAAAGCTCTGGCGCGTCACCCCCGTCAGTCTTTTTATCTGGCTACCAAGATGCCAGGATATATGGAGCCAACGCTGGCTGAAGCCAAAGAAATATTTGCCACACAGCTTGAGCGTTGTCAGGTAGAATATTTTGATTACTATCTTCTCCATGCGCTCACGAATCTGGAAGGCTATAAAAAAACGTATGAGCAGCAGGGGGTTTTGGACTTTTTGCTGGAGCAGAAGGCTCAGGGACGTATTCGCAACCTGGGCTGGTCGTTCCATGCGGATAGAGAGACGCTTGAATATTTGCTGTCGCGGGATGTGGATTGGGATTTTGCCATGGTACAGCTTAACTACCATGATATGATGCACCAGTTCGTTCCCGCGCCTTTCCAGCGGATTATCGCAGCGACGCCCGCTCCCGCACAATGGATGTATGATACTCTTGTGGCGAGTGGCATACCGCTTATGATTATGGAACCATTGATGGGTGGGCGTCTGGCGCGCCTGAACAAGAAGAGTCTCGCAGTATTGCAGGAAGAACGTCCACAGGACAGCGCTGCCACATGGGCCATGCGCTATGTGGGGGGGCTGCCCAATGTGCTGACGGTACTCAGCGGTATGACATATATGGAGCACTTGCAGGATAATATCCTTTCGTATGCGCCGCTCTCAGATCGGAAGAGCGTCGTGTAGGGAAAGAGTGTACGGCTTGGTGTAGATCTGGCGCGCTTCGTGATCGTGCAACACACAGTTTGTCCGACTATCGC
>CAMTOM010000076.1 GCA_947074125.1 uncultured Desulfovibrionaceae bacterium | reverse complement strand
ATGGCAGCATTTCGCGAACAGATACAGGAAGGCTCATTACGTCTGGACGATGCGTTACCAGAAGTCTTTGCGCTCGTGCGTGAAGCTTCACGGCGTGTGCTGGGCATGCGCCATTATGATGTACAGATGGTAGGTGGCATTGTTCTGCATAAGGGCAAGATTGCTGAAATGAAAACGGGTGAGGGCAAAACATTGGTTGCGACATTGCCCGTTGTCTTGAATGCCCTGACAGGAAAAGGGGTACACGTTGTCACGGTGAACGATTACCTTGCCAAGCGTGATGCTGCCTGGATGGGGAAACTATATGGCTTTTTGGGTTTGAGTACAGGTGTTGTGGTGCATGAGGTTGAAGAGGAAGAGCGTCGGGCAGCGTATCAGGCTGATATTACATACGGTACCAATAATGAATTTGGTTTTGACTACTTGCGTGACAATATGCGCTTTTATGCAGAGCATTTGGTGCAGCGCGGGCATAATTTTGCCATTGTCGATGAAGTGGACTCCATTCTTATTGATGAAGCCCGTACACCTTTGATTATTTCCGGTTCTTCTGAAGAATCTGTGGGGCTGTATCGCCTGATGGATGATGTGGTGCGCCGTCTGGAGTCAGCACATTATACGCTTGATGAAAAGGCGCGTACTGCGATGCTGACAGAAGAAGGTGTACAGCGTTGTGAAGAGCTTTTGAAAGTTGACAATCTTTTTGATCCGGCAAATATTACTGCGCAGCATCACATTCTTCAGTCGTTGAAGGCTCATCATGTGTTTCGGCGTGATGTGGATTATATTGTTCAGGAAGATCAGGTTGTTATTGTCGATGAATTTACTGGACGCCTTATGGCAGGACGTCGTTTTTCCGATGGGCTGCATCAGGCTTTGGAAGCAAAAGAGCGCGTTACCATTGCTGCTGAGAATCAGACACTGGCGTCTGTTACTTTCCAGAACTATTTCCGCCTGTACGACAAGCTGAGTGGCATGACAGGTACAGCAGACACTGAAGCTGTTGAATTCCATGAAATATACGGTCTTGAAGTGGTCTCCATACCCCCCAACATGCCCATGGTGCGTAAAGATCTGCCTGACATGATCTATCGTACCCGCAAAGAAAAATATGATGCGATTGTGCAGTCTGTCAGTGATTTGCACCAGAAAGGACAGCCTGTTCTTGTGGGAACCATTTCCATTGAGACATCGGAAATGCTCTCCCAACGCTTGTCGCAACTGGGCGTGCCTCATAATGTATTGAATGCGAAGCAGCATGAGAAAGAAGCGGAGATTGTCGCACAGGCAGGACAGCGCGGCAGGGTAACCATCGCAACGAACATGGCTGGTCGCGGGACGGATATTGTTTTGGGTGAAGGAATAACTGATCTGGGCGGTTTGCATATTCTGGGAACAGAACGCCATGAAAGCCGCCGTATTGACAATCAGTTGCGCGGACGTTCTGGACGTCAGGGAGACCCTGGTTCTTCACGTTTCTATCTTTCTCTGGAAGATGATTTAATGCGTCTGTTTGGCTCTGAACGCTTGTCTGGTCTGATGTTGAAACTGGGACTGGAAGAAGGAGAAGCCATTGAAAACACACTCGTGACACGTGCTGTGGAAAGTGCTCAAAAGCGCGTGGAAGCACATCACTTTGAAATACGTAAAAATCTTTTGGACTATGATAATGTTATGAGTCAGCAGCGTGAGGTTATCTACTCCTTGCGCCGTGAGCTGATGGTACAGGCTGACTTGAATGATGTTCTGGATGAATTTTCCAGTGATGTACTGGATGATATTTATGCATCTCTTCTGCATGTCGATGAAAAAAATCTTGCGGCAGAGGAAGACGCTGCCAAAGTTCGTTTACGTGATGTCTTTACCTTTGACCGTGTGCGCAATCCTGAAGAATCTCTTCCTGATCGTGAAGAAGCTGGTGATTTGGTGCGGCAGATTTTTGATCAGTTGCGTGAAGAAGCAAAAGAAGCCTATGGTGAAGTTTTGCGTTACTTTATGCTGGAAGAGCTGGATCGCTGCTGGAAAGAACACCTTCGGAATATGGATGCCCTGCGTGATGGGATTGGGCTGCGTGGTTATGGACAGAAAGATCCCAAACTGGAATATAAGCGGGAAGGTTTTGAGATGTTTCAGTCCATGCTGTTCCGTGTGCGTGAAAGCGTATGTCGGGCGTTGACGCGTGTGCGTGTTCAGCCTCAAGAAGACCTTCCAGATGCAGGAGAAGAGGGAGCAATGGCAGTCCCCGCGCCTGAACTGGAATTGCGGCATAAAGATGAAGTGGGCAATAATGTGGCCTATTCTTCTTCTGCCCAGACAGAAGAAGAGACTCCAGCAGGTTCTGCGGCATCCAGAGCTGGGCGTAATGATCCCTGTCCTTGTGGGAGCGGACTGAAATACAAGAAATGCTGTGGTAGGGAAGTCTAAACCTATCAGGCAGAAAAAAGGATTTGATAAGAGGCTTCTTTTCCCCTCAAGTGGGAGAAGAAGCCTTTTTTATATACTGTATGGCGCTGCTATGATAGCAACACGTTCTTCAAATATTTTTTCCATGGTGCTGGCGATATTTTCAAGCCGCTTTATTTCAAGAGGACATGGTGCTGCTGTATGAAGGAACAATTCAAGATGTTTCGCATTACGCCGGAAGAAAGTCTCCTGTATTGACTGGCGATGGCTTTTATCCATGGCTTCTGCAAGTGTCAGCAAGAGCGCAAGCAAGCGAACCCCATGAAAATCTTTTTCATCAAAGTCACTGAAAATGGGTGACTTTCTGGATACTTTTGCACGATGGGCAAAAGCTGTGGCAGCAATGAGGCTAATTTCTCTTTCATTGAAGCCAAGCAGTTCTGTATTGCTGATAAGATAATGCGTATGTGCGTGGTGTTGGGGAAAAGCGATAAAAATGCCAATATCATGCAGGAGAGCGGCATAATAAAGAAGTTCCTTGGCTTCTGATGAAGCGCTATGAAGCCCCAAATCTCTGGCAGAATCAAAAAGGCTCATGGCAAGCGTGGCGACATGATGCGAATGTTTTTCTTCAAAACGACAGTGGCGTGCCAGATTCAGTACACTTTCTTCCCGTATTGAAATGGAATGTGTGATCTCAGGAAACTCTTTTGCCATATAGTCAGCAAGGACACCCTCTTTGAGACCACGTGTGCTGATTGTAATGCTGTTACAGCCTGTTTCTTCCATGACCGTTTGCAGGATAGCCGCTCCTGGTATGAGGATTCCTGTACGGCGCGTGTTGAGAGCGGGGAGTTCTTTCCGTTCTTCTTCACTGCGTTTGCACAGTTCTTCCACGACATGGGACAGACCTGTGTAGCTGAGTTGCAACTCGTCATTGCCGGATGTGCCTTTCCCCAGAGCTGTTGCTATTTCTGCAAGATTTTTAATGGTACCAGAGCTGCCTACCAGCTCGGAAATGTGATATTCATTGATGCGCTTGAAGGTGTGCAGGGCGCCGTCACGTATGGTACTTTGCAGACGCCTGTACTGTTGCAGGCTGACAGGGCCTGTATTGCCGTGGAAAAACTGGTTTGCCAGACGGACACAGCCTACTTTGATGGAATCAAGCAGTTCATATTGATATGAATTGGCAACAGTCAGCTCAGTGCTTCCACCGCCAATATCAATAAAAAGACGCAAGGCATCTGATTTTTCAAGGCTTCCAGAGACGCCTTTGTAAATCAGGCGGGCTTCTTCCTTGCCAGAGACAATGGTGAATTCCAAGTCAGTTTTTTCCCGAATACGGCGCAAAAATGCAGCACCATTTTTGGCCTCGCGTACCGCAGCGGTGGCGATAGCCAGGCGCTCACTCACTCCGTAGGCTTCGCACATTTCTGAAAACCCTTTCAGTATATTCAGGGTGCGATCCATACTTTCTGGCTGTAGCTGATTATTGAGAAAAGCCCCTTCGCCAAGGCGTACCATGTGCTTGACCTGGTTGAGCACGGTAGCATTTTTGTTGGCAATTCTGATAATAGACATGCGCAAGGAGTTGCTGCCAAGATCGAGAATGGCAATAATTTTAGGTGTTATTGCGCTTGTATGCGGCATTTGAGACCTCTCTTAAAGATACGCTTGAAGAGTTTTCCTTTCTGTTTCAGACGTGAGACTTCTTTTTTACACGTCGCATTGCTAAGGCATATGAGGGTAATGTCTTTTTTTTGTTCAGTGGTCTCAATGCGCTGTACCAGGCGTTTATGCGTATAATCAAGAGCATCGGCAATACGCAGCAGAGCAATCGCTTTGCACAGTTCTTTGCGCTCTTTTTTGCTCAGGGCTGCAAAGCGGCGGTGCTTTTGGGAGGGATCTTTTTTGCGGTGGTATCGCGCCAGAAGAGCAACCCAGGGACGATCATCGTCAAGAATATTCAGTGCAAGATTGACTTCGATAAGGCGCATGCTTGTTTTATGATGTGCTTTCCGTTTTTTGTGTACACCAATGTCATGATAGCGCGCCGCAGACTGTAAACGGCGTAACCATACAGGATGCAGCTTGTGAAGTGATTTGAGAGACTCAAAGAGCATCTGGGTAAGGGCTGATACATGATCACCATGTGCCAGCATCTCCTTGAAAGCAGGAGAGTCTGGCAGGATTGCCAGTTGTTCTGATGCCACCGCTTGCTCTTTTGTGCAGGAAGGCTGCATCTCGTCTGCTGGAGCGGTTGCTGCTTGAGGCTGCGTGTTTTCGTTGTCTGACCAGAAAATATCAGAACTGTCAGGAGACATGTCGAAAGGAGCCTCTCCAGTCTGCTCTGATGGAGTGTTGTGGTCAGTTGTGGGTGTTGTCATTGTGTTCTCCAGGTACAGTAGTTTGATGTTATGGTGCCAGGGGCTGTTTTTTACGCAGCATCATAAGTTCTTGTGATTCTATGCTTCTCATGCCTTTTTCGGGCTTTCTGCGATGGTAGACCCCAGTAGTGTTGAGTGTCCATGCCTGAGTATTGTCACGAAGCTGCAATTCAAGAATGTCCTGCTTGATGTGTTTGCGCAGGGCAGGATCGAGAACGGGAACAAGCACTTCTATCCGTCTGTCGAGATTGCGGGGCATAAGGTCGGCACTTCCCATATAGAGGCAGTCATCGCCGCCATTATTGAACCAGTAAATGCGAGAATGCTCCAGAAAGCGTCCGACAATGGAGATCACTTCGATGTTTTCACTGATGCCGGGGATGCCAGGGCGCAGGCAGCAGATGCCACGAATGAGGAGCTGTATTTTGACTCCAGCCATGGACGCGGCGTATAAAGCAGCGATAATATGCCTGTCTACCAATTGGTTGCACTTGAAAATAAGATGTCCTTTTTCCTTTCGGGAACAAAAGGCAATTTCTCTGTGGATGCCATCCAGCAAGCGTTTGCGGAGTGAAAGGGGGGAGACCATGAGAGTGCGGTAGTCTTCTTTTTGAGCGTAGCCTGTCATGACATTGAACAGATCAGCGATGTCTGTACAGATGTCTGGATGGGCTGTCATGAGGCTAAGATCGGTATACATGGCGGCACTGGCAGCATTGTAATTGCCTGTACCGATATGGGCATAGCTGGTAATATGGTGTCCTTCACGGCGTACTATCAAACAGAGCTTGCTGTGGATTTTCATGCCGACCAGCCCATACACAACATGAACACCAGCTTTTTCAAGCTCTTCTGCCCAGTTGATATTCCGTTCTTCGTCAAAGCGGGCTTTAAGTTCTACAACAGCCGTCACTTGTTTGCCTTGTTTTCTGGCTTCCATGAGTGCTTTGAGGATGGGAGAGTCATTCCCAACACGGTACAGAGTTTGTTTTATGGCAATGACAGCAGGGTCTTTTGCTGCGCTTTGGATGAAATCCAGTACGGGGGTAAAGCTGTCATAGGGGTGGTGCAGCAAGATGTCTTTGTTTTGGAGATAGTCAAAGATGGAATTTTTTTTGAGAAATGCAGGCATGGCGGCGAAATAGGATGGGTATTTGAGCTTTGGCTTGTCTGCATTGCATAACGAAATAAGATCCGAAAATCCGAGTGGTCCCTTTGTTTTATAAATCTGGAAGGGGCGTAGAGATAAATGCCGTGCACGAAACGCCGGCATTGCCAGTGAGTTACCGCTGGAAACCTCTAGGCGTACGACATCACCAAAGCGGCGTTGATCCACAAGATCCCTGACAGCTTCAAGCAAGTCATCTGCCTCATCTTCTTCTATTTCCATATCCGTATTGCGTGTGATGCGGAAAAGCCCCGCATTAGTGATGGTATTCCCTGTGAAGAGAATGTTCAGGTGCTCTTTTATCAGGTCTTCAAGCAAAACAATATCGCCATCGCGCAGGTTGGCTTCCAGTCCGAGCGCGTGATATGTCTTTGCTTCCCTGTTTCGCGGCACAAAAATAAGTCGCGGGACATTTCGTGGACAGCGCAGGCGGGCGAAATGCGAAAGACCATTTTTGTCTTCAAGCTGGATGATAAAATTCAGACTGATATTGGAAACAGTGGGAAAGGGGTGTCCTGTATCAATGGCTTGCGGGGTGAGCGCCGGGTATATTTCTCTTTTGAAGTACTCAAAGAGAAAGCGGCGCTGTTTTTCCGAAAGCCTGTTGTAGGGCGTGATGCTAATTCCCTTGCGGTCGAGTTGCGGCATGAGCTTTTTGAGCCAGTGCTCCTGGGCAACCTTGTTTAGTTCAGAGATGCGACGGCGTATTGCTGCGAGCAGGCGCACAGGAGGAATGCGATCTGGCGCGCTGGAGAGGATGCCATTACGGTAACGGCGATAAATGCTGACCACACGCACCATAAAAAATTCATCGAGATTATTGTAAAAGATAGCAAGAAACTTTACTTGCTCCAGAAGGGGAAGACTCCTGTCTGTGCCCATTGCCAGCACTCTTGCGTTAAAATCAAGCCAACTGAGTTCTCGATTGAAGTAGAAATCTGGATGTGTCAGGTCTTTGTTTTTTGCTGGTGCGTTTGACGTGGGAGTATTGCCAGTTGCCATAATAATATCCTGAGGATAAGCGCTAAGAGCAGATTTTTAACAAGAGCGCTGTGGTGTTCGGCATAA